>CAYNDH010000008.1:7485-61846 GCA_964395665.1 uncultured Anaerolineaceae bacterium | reverse complement strand
TGTCTGAACGCATCTACCTATCCCCTCCGCACATGTCCGGTGAAGAATTGGCGCTCGTGCAGCAGGCATTCGCTGACAACTGGGTTGCCCCTGCTGGACCTCACCTGTCTGCTTTTGAACAACAATTTTGTGACTATACAGGCGCCCCGTATGCGCTTGCACTTTCATCGGGTACAGCGGCGCTTCACCTTGCGCTCCTGACCACCGAAGTACAAGCTGGCGATGAAGTGCTGGTATCAACGCTCACATTTGCTGGAAGCGTCAATCCCATTCTGTATGTTGGGGCTACTCCTACATTCATAGACAGCGAACCAGACTCCTGGAATATCGATCCCAATTTACTCGAAGACGTACTACGACTGCGCGCAAAGACCGGCAAGCTGCCTAGAGCAGTTATCGTTGTCCACCTATATGGGCAATCGGCAGATATGGAGCCGATCATGAGCATCTGCGATCACTACGGCGTCATGGTCATCGAGGATGCAGCCGAAGCACTGGGCAGCAATTATCAGGGACGGCACCCCGGCACATTCGGACGCATCGGAATATTCTCGTTCAATGGCAATAAGATCATCACGACTGCCGGTGGCGGGATGTTTGTCTCAGAGGAAAAACACCTGATCGATCATGCCCGCAAGCTGGCGAGTCAGTCTCGTGAGCCGGTTCCACACTATGAGCACACGGAGATCGGCTACAACTACCGGATGAGCAATATTCTGGCGGCGATAGGATGTGGACAGTTGAGCGTCATCGAGGAGCGTGTCCGCCGAAAGCGCGAAATCTATGACTATTACCGCACGCGCTTGGGTCACCTTCCGGGCCTAACATTTGTGCCCGAAATGCCCTATGGACGACATACTCGCTGGCTGACCGTTGTGCTAATCGATCCAGAGCAGTTCGGCACAGATCGCGAACAGATCCGCCTGAAGCTTGAGGAACATAACATCGAATCACGTCCGTTGTGGAAGCCAATGCACCTTCAGCCAGTCTTTCAGCAATACGAAGTAATTAGCGGCGGAGTGTCTGAAAGGCTGTTCGAGCAAGGTCTCTGTCTACCATCAGGAACAGCCATAACGAATGAGCAGCTTGACACCATCATATCGATGATCTGTCAGATCCATGAAGAAGTGTCTGATAAATAGATAGCCCCTTCTAACCTGTTCTATTGAATTCCGTGTTGTAGTGAAGCATCTAACACGATTCTTTCTCTTGCGCCGTTTTCTTAACATCCTTTCACATGTCAGATACAGAACAATATGTTAAGGTAATGTAAGCGCATAATATTTTACCTGTGACACCTAGTATCAAAATCTCGCATAGGAGAGATGAGATATGGCTGCACAGTGGTATACAATTTTTAGTAAACCACGCAAAGAAATTCAGATCGCTGATTATTTAATCGCACAGGAACTTGAAGTCTACTGCCCTACCCTGCACGTGAACCCAGTGAACCCACGTGCAGCTAAGACCCGTCCTTATTTTCCCCGCTATCTTTTTGTGCTTGCTGATATTCAGACAATAGGCACCAGTGCGCTTCAGTGGATACCCGGTGCTGTGGGGCTGGTTGCCTTTGATGGTGAACCTGTGACGGTGCCAGATGCCTATATTACAGAACTTAAGCGGCGTCTCTCCGAAATCGAAGCGAATGGTGGCCTTCATATACCCAGATTTAAACAGGGCGATCCCATTCGTATCACTGAAGGTCCGTTTGCAGGATTTGATGCTATATTCGATACTCAATTAGATGACAACAGTCGGGTTCAGGTGCTGCTGCACTGGCTTGGCCGTGAGATCCGCACGAAATTAGATCGTCAGGCTGTTGTGAACCGTAAAATACGTTGACTTATGTAACAGGCATGGATGAGCTGCCGCATGGCTCTCCCTTTGCAGCCCCAGCCTGTATAGGCGCAGGTTCGCCATAATTGTTATTTGTGTGACTGTTATTGATTCTACAAAAACCAGATGTGGCTGTTTGCGTCAGTAGCTTATACTCTACGTTCATTGTTGATATCGAGGTCGTGTGATGCGTGCAAAATATCTTGCATTTGTGTTCTGCCTTATAATGTTAACAGGTCTTACTTCCGTCACTTACGCACAGACCCATGTGAACAAATTATGTGGGGCAGAATGTATGGCTGCGATGAGCGTTCCTTCAGAAGCCCTTTCGATGGCGCTTCCCCCCATGCAGCCACCGATCATCTGTCCTTCAGGCATTGGGCAGGTCATCTGCGAGATCATTTTCAATGACCCTGATGATGTCAGCATTATTCTCGAACTGTGTGAGCGAGAACTCCTTGACCCACAAATCTGTCAGGCTATCGATCCACAAAGCACGGTCATCCAGTTGACGGCGACCTGTCCTTTGGTCGTAAATTACAACATTGCCCGCGCAGCACGCGGTTGTGCAGACCTTGACCGCAACGAAGCGTGTTACGGCTCAGGGCAAGCGGTCTCCATACCTGGTGATCTGTTCACCGATCCGGTCGAGATTGTCGATTTACCGCCTGTGATCGCCATTGAAGTCGGCGGATACAGCCTGAATGCGGCTCAGTATAGCTTCAGCCTGCTGAATTCAGATGCAGATCTGCATCTCGGCGTCGATGGCGGTTTGCGGATACTGATGTTCAACGGTGTGCGTGTCGAAAACGCCGTTACCGAAACAGAGGCCGTTCTGCTACCAGAAGAGGCTATCGAGATCACGTTAGAAGAGACGGCAACCCTGTTCGACCGTCCAGCCGAAGAAGGTGAACAGACAGGCTTAGCGGAAGTTACAGCAGGAAGCACGCTTCTGGTCGATGCACTCAGCGCAGATGAAGACTGGGCACGAGTGCTGTACTCCAGCGAGACACCTTTCGGCATCAATCCCAATGCATGGGTCAGCACGGATTCGGTTGCATTTCCAGACGATGTTATGCCAGACGAATTACCGCGTATAAGAGCCGATGACTATACTCCCATGCACGGCTTCTACTTTTTATCAAACAGCGCACCACCTCCAGAATGTGCCCCAGGTTTTGGTAATGCGCTCTTGCTTCAGGCACCACGCGGCATCGAGACCACCTTTATCGCGAATGACGCCAGAGTACTCATCACCGATACAGTCACGCTTCACTACACCAGCGATGGCAGTGACTTTGAACTGCGCGTTATCAGCGGTATTGCAGTGATCAACCCTGGTACTGATCAGGCAGAAGTGATTGCACCGGGCTATGGAGTACGCATCGAACTGGCAGATCAGCGGCAGAATTTAGGTGCTGATGGAGCGGCAAATGACTACACATTGGCCGCTGATGCACAGTGGGGCGAACCATTTGAACTATCAAGTACATTGATAGAAAATATGGCTGCATTTGAAACTCTTCCCTCAGGGCTGTTGAATCAACCTATCGACGCACCTCACTGTGGCAGCGAAACTCAGGGGCAGAACTGCGATATTGCGTACGACTCAACGGAAGATGCGGCACTCATTGATAAGCTTTGCAATGAGGCGCTTCTCCCGGATGAACTGAAAGTATGTAGTGAATGACCATGAGAGGTAGCGGGGACATCGCTCCCCTTTCGCGCCACCTTTAGCACATCTGGAAGCCTTAACATGGAATTGATTGAATACTATCGCCTGCTCCGGCGGTGGCTATGGTTAATTGTGATTGCCGCCTTCGTAGGTGGCACGCTCGGCTATGTTGTCGCAGATAGCCGCGAACCGGTTTATCGGGCACAGGCGATGCTTTCCATTGGCAGCTATATCTCATCACCGAATCCCCAAACAGGTGAAATTAAACTCGGTCAGGACCTGGCCGTGACCTATGCGGAATTGGCACGGACCTTCGAAGTGCTGACAGGAACGGCCTCTGCGGTCGATGTCTCGCTTACACCTGACGACCTGCGAGGGATGATGAGTACGCAGATCGTACCGGGGACTTCCCTACTGGTGATCCAGATCGAATACACAGATCCAGTGATGGCCGCCGAAATCGCGAATGAACTTGCAAACCAGTTGATTTTGCTCAGCCCGACAAACCTCACACCAGAGCAGCAGGCACAGGTCGGTATCGCAGTCAGTCAGATTGACGCGCTTCGGCTGGAAATTGATGCGCTTCGGCTGGAGCTTAATGAAGTCGATGAGGCGCTTGGCACTGCGGAGTCACAGGAAATGGTCGATAGGCTGATCGGCCAGCGCAACATTCTATATGAGCAGATCAATGAGCGGACCGGAAACATTGCCAGTTTCTCAAATACGATCGCGGGTTACTCCCAGCGTACAAACTCGGTTGAGATCGTTGAGACCGCTCGTATCGCCACAGAACCCATCGCCACCAGCCCACTGCGAAGCGGTATCCTCGCAGCACTGATTGGTGCTACTCTGGCTTTTGGCATCGCTTTACTCATAGAGTATCTTAACGACACATTCCGTTCTGCCACCGAGGTTAGCCAGCTGCTTGGTTTACCCGTTATCGGCGTCATCGCAAAGATGCCCGGCAAAGATAATGGATACCGAGGCAATCTCGTCACCGATAATCTGTTCTCTCAGCATTTCGAGCAGTACAACACCCTTCAAACTAATCTGCTGCTGCGGACGGTTGACCGTCCGCGCACGTTTATCATCACCAGCGCCATGCCTTTTGAGGGTAAGACGCTGACTACCGCCAATCTTGCCATTGCATTAGCCCTTGGCGAGAAAAAAGTTCTTCTGATTGACGCCGACCTTCGCAAGCCCAAGCTCCATCATGTCTTCGGCCTGCCCAACATCGTCGGTCTGACTAATCTCCTGCGTGATTTCAAACTGCAAACAAGGGCAAATGGCGCAGAACCTCATCAGGAGTTATGGGTAAATCCAGGCAAATTGAACGAGTTCGCTCAGGAAACCCACGTTCCAAATCTTTCAGTGATCACCAGTGGTTTTACATCACAGAATCCGACAAGTCTGCTAAGTTCAGAAATACTTACGCACTGGATAAAACTGTTTTTTGAAGATCTGAAAGTCGATGTCGTGATCTTTGATACGCCGCCGGTTCTCGTCGTGCCCGACGGCATGATGATTACGGAGAGGGTTGAAGGCAATGTGGTTCTTGTTGTAGAAGCAAACCGTACCAAGCGAAGCGCTGCCATCAGCGCAAAAGAACGTTTCACCGATGTAGGGCATGAAGTCATGGGGGCTGTGTTAAACCGCGCAGCGCCAAGTGATCTCGATTACTACGGATATCAGGGTTATTACTATTACTCAGATAATCGCGGTGAGGAAATCACAGCACAGGAAAACAGCTAGCTTAGTCTATTTTATTAGCATATCAATTTGCCAATCACCTGTGGTTGTATTTATACTTATTACCATACGACATTCCGTGGGATAAAAGAGGGTTGGCATATGCCTGTCAATGGAAGTAACTACGTAGAAATCCAGCGAAAGGCCAGAAGATTTGCAAAGTGGGCAGCCGCCGACGCAGCCATAATTGGTGCATCCTATGTTACTGTGTTGTTCATCCGCCTGATCGCGACCAGCCTCTTTCATTACTCGACCGCCCTACCCTTCATTATTGCGGCTGTCGTTATCACCATCACCTGCCTCTACCTCTATCGCATTTATCATCGAGCATGGGCCTACACCAGCGGACACGGTGCGACCATTTTGCTGGCCGCGATGGTCACTGCTGGGGTCGTCGTTTGCATCGTGAACGCTCTGATCACACCACGTCCCCTGCCCTTCAGTGTTATTATCGTCTCCAACATGCTGGCGCTCAGTGGGATCGTTGCGATTCGTTATCGCACGCGCCTGATCAGCGGAATTAACTGGCGATGGCGCGCCCTGCTGTTTAACGAGTTCCCCCGAGATAAATCAAATCGGGTCGTCATCATCGGTGCTGGTGAGTCTGGGCAGACGCTGGCATGGCGGCTGAAACATCGCTTCACGTCCCACCACTACAAGATCATCGGTTTTATCGACGATGATCCCGAAAAGATGGGGATGTATATCGAAGGTGTTCCGGTACTCGGAACCCGTTTTGCGATCCCGGAGATTATTCAGGAACATGAGATCGACCTGATTGTCGTTGCAATCCATAACATCGATGGCCCCACGTTCCGCGAAATCCTCAGCCTGTGCGAACAGACTGAAGCGCGGATCAAAGTCGTGCCGGATATGCTGCTGTTTCTTGAAAAAATGGACAATCTGGACCCGCTGCGTGATGTAGTCCCCGAAGACCTCATCGGACGCAGTATCGTCGAACGGCATTCGGCGGTCGATCTGCGTCCTGTCATGCACAAATGCGTCCTTGTAACTGGCGCGGCAGGCTCCATAGGCTCAGAATTGAGTCGTCAGCTTACCGAGTATGAGCTGACGAGCCTGATCCTTCTGGATAGTAATGAGAGCAGCCTGCATGATCTCTACATTGGCCTCAAAGCCAAACACAAGGACCTGAATCTGATCCCGGTACTGGTGGATGTCACCAATAAGGTACGGCTCAGATGTGTTTTTGAAAAGCATCGGCCACAGGTCGTCTTCCATGCTGCGGCTTACAAACACGTCCCCATACTGGAGGAATTCCCTGACGAAGCGCTGCGAATTAATGTTGGTGGCACGCTCAATATCGTTGAATTTGCCCAGTACTATCGTGCGGAACGCTTTGTACTGATTTCAACAGACAAGGCCGTGAATCCATCCAGCGTGATGGGGGCCAGTAAACGTGTCTGCGAACATATCATTCATGCTTACAGTCAGGGCAGCGGCGATACGTTATTTACGGCAGTGCGCTTCGGAAATGTACTGGGCAGCCGGGGCAGCGTCGTACCGACCTTCAATCAGCAGATTGATAATAGTGGGCCGGTCACCATCACCCATTCCGAAATGACCCGTTACTTCATGAGTATTCCAGAGGCTGCGAATCTGGTGATCCATGCCGCATGTTTAACACACGGGGATGAGATTTTCTTATTGAGAATGGGTGAAAAAGTCCGGATTCTGGATATTGCCGAGCGCATGATTCGCCTGCGTGGTTTGCGGCCTTATCACGACATCCCGATAGTTTTCACCGGTATCCGCCCCGGTGAAAAGCTGGATGAAGAACTGCACGATCACTGGGAACAGCCCTGCGAAACACTTCATCCCCATATCTATAAGCTGAATGGGACAGAACAGCATGCAGGCTCACAAGATGTACTCAGCAATATCAAACATCTGCTGGAATACGGTTTTGGTCAGGATCATGATCCTCTGGAGACGTTGTTAAACGTAACGACTCTTCACTATAATGCCTTTTCACAAAGGGCGTAGCTGGAAACACAAATGGCAAATACAACTGAAGTCGAAGCGAAGGCGACATCGCCTGACCGCATCCGCAGACGGCGGCGCAGCAGCCCGATCAGGCGCTTTCAACACCGCATCTCCAGACTGATTCGCTGGCGGCTGGTCCTGATCACACTGCTGATGCTGGCTGTATTCGCCATCGGACTTCAGGTAATTTTAGTGAGCAATGGTGCGAATCGTCTGCAAGCCTCTTTTCGTGAACTTCAGCGCACGGTTGATACGATCAGCACCAAAACCGGAACCGATCTGACCTTAAACGATTTCCAGCGTGTGCAGATTTCCGTCCGGCAGGTTACAGACAACATTCAAAACATCCAGGCAAGCACCCAACCCATCCGTGGAGCAGCCATCGGCCTGAACCATGAATGGGCCGCGACACTGGAAGCGCTCGACATCTCACACCATCTGCTGGAAGCGGTGGAAGATATGCTGGTCGGAGTCGAGCCGGTTCTCTTCTATATGGTCGATGGGCAGAAAAATGAAACACTGACCACTCAGATTTCATCCGGTGAGCGTATTGTCGAGCTAATGGAACTCGGCCAGGTGCGTTTTTCAGAGGCTGATACCCATCTTCAGCAGGCACGCGCCGCGCTGGATCAGTTGGATCTGGATGGTATTTCGCAGGGGATGCTTCTGCAGGTCCGGCAGCTTGAGGATTACTACAATCAGGTTGCAGAGATCAACATGGTACTGCGCACCGCACCAGAGAACCTCACACGATTGCTCGGCATGGAGCAGACACAGACCTATCTGATCCTTGCACAGAACAGCGACGAACTGCGGCCATCCGGCGGGTATATCAGCACCTACGGGTGGATGACAGTGCGAAACGGCCAGATCGTCGATTACGACTACTTCCCTACCACGACAGAAACCCCTGATCCCCCACCGGCAGGTGCCGCAGATCTCATCAGTGTCCCTGAATGGTGGATTCAATACAACCAACCCATCTATGCAATGTGGGATGGCAGTTGGTATGCCAGTTTCCCCAAAACGGCGAGCATGGCCCGCCAGTATTATGATCTGGGGGAAGGCAATCCGCACCGCCCGGTTGATGGTGTCATCGCAATCGACATCCGTGGGTTCGAACTGGTACTGGAAGCACTGGGAAGCGTCGGTGTCAACCGCAGTGACGATGGCACAAGTGAACTGGTGGTTGTAACGCCCGATAACTTCCGGAATATCGTCTACGACATCCGTGCTTCTGATGAAGGGGCCAATCCTCACAAGCAGTTTATTGCCGATGTCTATGAAGCTATCTTCAGCAGATGGCAGGCCATTAGCCGAGACCCGCAAACCAGCCAGCAGCTATTGGGCATTCTCCTCGAATCGCTGCGACAAAAGCACATCATGATCTACTCTGCCGACGATGGCACGAATCAGATCCTTAATCTGTTAGGCTGGAGTGGAGATCAGACACCGGCTGTGGATCATGACTATCTCATGGTAGCCGATGCAAATCTGGGCAATAAGTCGAACCGTTCGATCGTACGAGCACTGACATACGATGTGACGATTAACCCGGATGAGACACTAGCGGGACGAGTCGCCGTCAGCTACGATTATCCTGACACCCTTGGCCGTGCAGACCCGGCAGTCGATCCTCAGCATCATGGCCCGATCGATTACAACAATCTGGTGCAGATCTTCGTCCCGAATGCTGCAACGCTCACTGCTCAGGATAACTTCGGCATACAGCCATTTACGGTCGATGAGGAAAACCACACCATTTTCGTCTCGCGCATCCGTGTCAGCTACAACACCTCAGAGCGGTTTCAGGTGGCGTATCAAATGCCTGATCTCATCGATACATTTGGACCATACAACCGTTATCGCCTGCTTTTGCAGAAGCAGCCGGGGATGAGGACCGAAAATGTCAGCGTCCAGATCAGTCTGCCACGTGGTACGACTCTTTTCAGCGTCACGCCAGAACCTGATGCCGTGTTTGAAATTGAAAACCGTATTCTCGACTTTCGCGTGACCCTCGACTCCGACCGCTGGATTGAAGTTATCTACGCACCGGCACCGGAGGACCCTTAAGAAGACAGGAGAATTGTACATATGCAATGGGTTCCCTATTCAGCAGGTCTAAGAGGGAAAGCCCGCAAATATTTACTGCACCTGTGCATTACTCCAGCTTCATATCTCTCAGGCGACTCAATTTATTGACAAATACATACTTTCGCGTTTTAATCTTTTGAAACGGTTCAATTTGGGCTGGCAAAGATGGCAACCATACGTGATGTGGCGCAATATGCAAAGGTCTCAGTCGGCACAGTCTCCAACGTGCTGAATAACAGCCCCTTGGTAAAGGAGGCAACGCGGCGGCGCGTACTTGCCGCGATTGAAGCACTCGACTTCCATCCGATGGCGGCTGCACGGACGCTAACGACGCAGCGCACCAACACGCTCGGAATGGTGCGAACCGAACTACGCCCCCAGAACCGCCGGATTGAAAGCGATCCGGTGATCCTTGATCTGATTGAAGGCATCACCAGCGCCGCCGTCGAAAGTGGCATCGGCCTCACCTTCTGGACAACTTATGTCGGACAGAGTGAGATGGACCTCTACCGTCGGCTCGTGAGCGGAAGACAGGTGGATGGATTCATCCTCTTTGCCCTTCGCGAAGAAGATCCACGTATCCAGTACTTACAGGAACAGAACTTCCCATTTGTAACTTTTGGCCGTCCAGAACCACTTGAAACAAGCCATTGGATCGATGTTGACAGCGCCTACGGCATCGAAACCTCTGTCAGGCATGTTTTTGAACTTGGACATACAAGAATCGCCTACATCACACCGCCGCACGAGCAGTTTCTGGCACGTCAGCGCTGGGAAGGATTCACCTCCGGAATGCATGCTGCCGGATTGCCGATCGATCCAGACCTGATATATGAGGGTGATTTCAGCGAACGTTCGGGCCAGCTTGGGACCCATTATTTCCTTGATCTGCCAGAACCGCCAACGGCGATCCTGTGCAGCAACGATCGTATGGCCCTGGGGGCGATCCACGCCGCTCAGGCCCGGCATCTGAAAGTCGGAAAAGACATCTCAATTGTCGGTTACGATAATATCCCCCTCTCCCGTTACAGCTATCCTTCTCTGACCACGTTAAGTCAGCCTACCAGTGCCATCGGGAGTATGTTGTTCACGCTGCTGACATCGATCATCGATGAACAACCCGATTCGACGCTGACCGGTAAACTGATTAAACCGGAACTGCATGTACGTCAGTCAACCGGTGTCCCTGTTAAAAATTAGCCCCACGAATTGAAACGGTTCAAAGGAGCAGCCATAAGACCATATTTATCAGCCCCATTTCACCTGACAAGATTTTATTTTAAATAAGGAGTCCACAATGAAAAACAAGCTCGCATTACTGATTGTCCTCACGCTCGTTCTGGTTTGTTCTCTCTCTGTCTCCAGCGCACAGGAGACAGTCACTATCACCTTCTGGCACACTTATAACGAGATATCTCCGGAAAATCAGACACTGGTCGATGTACTGATCCCGATATTTGAAGAACAAAACCCCGGCATCAATGTAGAGTCAGTCCCCTACCCTTATGATGGCTTCCGGCAGGCGCTGCTGACCTCTGCCGCTGGCGGTCAAGGCCCTGATCTGGTACGGCTGGATATTATCTGGTCGCCGGAGTTCGCAGCAGAAGGTGTGCTGATGAACCTCAGCGACTCCATGCCGGATTTTCAGGATTTTGCCGATCAGGTCTTCCCGGGGCCGCTGTCCACCAACGTATTTGCAGGCGCCTACTACGGGCTGCCTCTGGACACCAATACCCGCGTATTTATTTATAATCCCGCGCTTTATGAGGCAGCGGGAATCGAAGGCGCACCAGAAACAATTGAGGACTTACAGGCGCAGTGCGAAGCTATCAAGGCCGTCGACGAAACCGCTTATGTCTTCAGTGACGGTGGCACTTCTGGTTGGAATGTACTCCCGTGGCTGTGGAGTTTTGGTGGTGATCTTACCGACCCCGAGATGACAACCAGCACCGGTTATGTGAATGGCGAAGCATCCGTCGCGGCGGTCCAGTTCCTCGCTGACATGATCTCGAATGGCTGCTTTTCCGATGGATTTATCGGCAGCGGACTTGATACCTGGGGCGGCTATTTCGGCGGAACAATTGGTTCGATGTTAGAAGGCCCCTGGCTCTACCCCACTGCGGAAGGTCAGTATCCTGATTTCGAAATCGGTGCGGCGCTGATGCCCGCAGGCGATGGCGGCCATATCTCTGTTGTGGGTGGTGAAAATGTCGTCATTTTCGCTGGAACACAGCATCCCGAAGCAGCTATGGCATTTCTGCGCTTTACCCAAAGCGAAGAATATCAGCTTGAGATGTCGAAAGTCGGTCAGCTCACGGTCCTGAACAGTCTGCTGGAGAACGAATATTTCACCGATCATCCCTACTACAGTGTTTTCCTTGAACAGCTTCAGACGGCAAAAGCACGTACGCCGCATCCGAATTACACCGAAATGGAAACAATCCTGGCCGATGCCGTCCAGCTTGCACTGCGCAGCGAACTCTCCGCCCAGGAAGCACTGGATCTTGCTGCTGAAGAAATCGACGCACTGCTTGCCGAGAACTAAATCTTAAGTCAGCAATCAGCAGGTAACCGGGCGGCTGTATAGCCAGATCAGCAGCCGCCCCATATCTCATTCAAAGCAGATAAAGACTTTTATGATGAGTACTTATACCACATCAATCCCTGCACAGCGGCAGAGTAAGCCAAAACCGCGCCAGCGTCCAAAGCCCTACTATCGCTGGTACACACCCTATCTATTCCTGATCCCCGGACTGGCGCTGTACTTTGTCTGGACGATTTATCCTCTGGCCTATCAGCTCTACATCAGCTTCTTTGACTGGAAAATCATGCCCGGTCAGGTGAGTGAGTTCGTCGGTTTACAGAATTATCAACAGGCGCTTACCGATAAGACCTTTCTGCTTTCGCTGAGAAACACTGCACTCTACGCAATGGTGACTGTCGCCGGACAGATGATCGTCGGGATGGCACTGGCAATGCTGGTCAACCGGGTGGTCATTGGAAAACGGTTCTTCAGGGCAATTTACTATCTGCCCGTCGTCACCTCATGGGTAGTGGTAAGCTTTCTGTTCCTTTATCTCTTCAGTCCCGGCGAATCCGGGTTGATCAATGCCGTGCTGCTGCGACTTGGCCTTCTGCAAGCACCGGTTTCATGGATGGCAAACTCTGATACGTCCTGGATCGCGATTTACAGCCTCGGGATCTGGAAGGGCATGGGCTGGGCAATGATCATCTTCCTCGCTGCGCTTCAGGGTATCCCGCTGGAATTATATGAAGCCGCCGCCATTGACGGTGCAAATGAGTGGCAGCGCTTCCGCTATATGACACTGCCGCTGATCCGCCGCACCACGGCCTTTGTCTTCGTCGCCCTGATGATCGGTGGCTTTCAGGTCTTTCTCTCTGTGCTCATCATCACGGGTGGCGGGCCGCTGCATCGCACCGAAGTCGCACTGACTTACATGTTTAACGAAGCTTTCGGCAAACTGAACTTCGGCTACGGCGCAGCGCTTAGCTACATCCTCGCTGTGATTATCATCGTCGTCAGCGCCGTGCAGATGCGCTTCTTCAACCGTCGTGATCAGGAACTGGAGTACTAGCCATGCTGTCCACTTCTCACAGCCAGCAGCGGTTTTTAAACCTCGTCGTGTTTCTCATCCTGATTGCCGGTGTCCTGATCGCCATTGCGCCTATGCTGTACATGGTTTCGACCGCCTTCAAGGGACAGGCCTATGTGCAGGAAATTCCGCTGCGTTTCTTCCCAGAGAATCCTACTCTGGAGAACTTCCATACAGCATTTACCAGCCGCAATTTTGGCCGCGCTTTTCTCAACAGTGCTTTTATCGCCGTCAGCACTTCTATTCTGGTCACCGGGCTTGCGTCGATGACCGCCTACGGTTTCGCCCGGTTTCAGTTTGCAGGCAAGAACCTGATTTTCACCGTGCTGCTGGTGATGCTGATGATTCCCGGTGTTGTCCTGCTGATCCCACAGTTTATCCTTGCGAGCAATTTAAACCTGATCAACAGTTTACCCGGATTGATTCTGGTCTACAGCGCAGGGCCACTGGCCTTCAATACCTTTCTGCTGCGCGGCTTCTTTGAAAACCTGCCTCGTGAACTTGAAGAATCGGCCATCATCGACGGCGCAGGCTCCTGGACGGTATTCTTTCGCATCATGCTGCCTCTGGCCGCCCCTGCCGTCAGCACAGTTGCAGTTTTCAGTTTTCTCGGTGCGTGGGATGAATACATACTTGCGCTCAACTTCCTGACCAGTGAGCATCTGCGCACCCTGCCAATCGCAATTGCAAACTTCAGGGGACAACATGCGAGTAACTGGGGACTGGTCTTTGCTGGCTCACTCACGGCGGTAGTGCCGACGGTTCTGTTGTTTGTCTTTTTCCAGCGCTACTTCATTCAGGGGCTGACAAGTGGTGCAGTGCGCGGATGACCCATATCACCAACCTGTCTGGCACTACCCGGCAAATCTTCCCGACGACAGTGCGCTTTATTTTATTTCTCTTGTTCATCAGCCTTGGAGGTCCCGTGTACGCGGTTGATCTTGCACTTCAGATTACACCTGACAAAAGCTTTTATAAACCCGGCCAGACCGTGCGGTTAGCGCTGTCCGCCGCTTCGCCTGAAACCGCGCAGATTCGCGCTCATATCTTCCACCTGTCGGAGCAGGTTGCTGAACTCGAAGCGACGATGATCGACGGCACAGCCGAGCTGATCTGGACGCCGCCGGCTATCGCGCCGCGTGGCTATGGTATCGATATTGAACTGATTGACAGCAACGGCCATCTGTTAGCAGCCGCTTCGTCAGCATTCGATGTCCTTGATCGCTGGACACAGGCCCCGCGCTACGGATTTCTGACCGAATATACTGATCAGCGCGTCGATCCTGAAACGACGATGGATTGGGTAACACGCTATCACATCAACGGACTGCAATTTTATGACTGGCAGTACCGCCACGAGCAGCATCTGCCCCCCGCTGGCACTGATCAGTATTCCGATCTTCTCGGTCGCGAAATGTCACTCTCGACGGTGAAGGCGTTGATCGACGCCGCACACCGGCATAATATCGCTGCGATGCCATACACGGCAATTTACGGCGCGTCAGCGGACTTTTACCGCGAACATCCTGACTGGGCGCTGTTTTCCGCCCCGCAGAAGCCTTACGAATTCGGAGAGAACTATCTCATCATTATGAATCCGGCAGCAGGCAGCCCGTGGTCCGCACATCTGCTCGGTCAGTTTGCCGATGTACTCGATCAGACTGCTTTTGATGGCATTCATATTGACCAGTACGGTGCGCCAATGCGCGGTCGCAGTGCATCAGGGGAACTCGTTCGGCTGGATGCAGCCTTTCCTCTTTTTGTGAATGAGGCCGCTGCACTGGTTGACTCAAAACGGGGGACATCAGGCGCAGTCTTCTTCAATCTGGTGCGTAACTGGCCGCTGGAAGCCATCGCGCCATCTGATCAGGATGCCGTTTACATTGAAGTCTGGGAACCGTATCGCAGCCTGCTTGATCTGTACCGTATTGTGTCACAGGCTCAAAAGCTGAGCGGTGGTAAGCCGGTTATCATCGCGGCTTATGTTTCCCCACAGCATGAAGTGAACGTCCGGCTGACCAATGCCCTGATTTTCGCGGCGGGTGGTTACCGGATTGAGCTAGGGGAACCGCAGGTCATGCTGGCCGATCCGTATTTCCCGAAATTCGGACTGATGGACGAGCATTTGCAGGAAGTCATGCGCCGTTACTATGATTTCATTGTCCGCTACGAAAATGTGCTGTCACTGGATACCTATGATGCAACCGCCGAGCGCTCCGGCGCACTGACAATCGACAATGTGCCGACGGCAGGCACCCAGTCGCGGGATCGTGTGGCAGTGCTGGTGCGTGCCGGTCAGCAGACAGAGGCGTTTAATCTGATTAATCTGATGGGCATTGATGGCGAAAACTGGGCTGAGCCGATTCCGCAGAGGCCAACAGCGTATCAGGATCTTCAGGTTCACCTGACTGTTGAACGGCCAGTGCAGCAGATTTATACCGCCTCACCTGATCACAGTGAGGCCCAGCTAGTCCCACTCGATTACACGATCGAAGCGAATACCCTGACGGTTACCCTTCCTTCGCTTGAATACTGGACAATGATCCTTGTGGAGTATGTTTCTTGAGCACCTTTATTCGTAATTCTCTGGAACTGCGCAGCCTCGAAGTCATTCTGGATAACCAGCAGGACGGCGGCGCATTTCTGGCCTGTCCGGTGATGCCGGATTATCAGTTTTCATGGTTTCGTGATGGCGCTTATATCGCTTATGCACTGACAGTCGATGGCCTTAAGGTGAGCGCACATCACGGTTACAGCATGGCCGCGCAGTGGGAAGCGGTCTATCCCTTCTTTTCATGGTGTGCCGAGCGCATCAATGAACGGGAAGAACGCCTGTTACGTGCAACCGAAAAGGGTTTACGTGGTGAGCTGCCTTTAAAGGATGAGCTGCTGAATGCCCGCTATCGTGCGGACGGATATGAAGGTCCTGAAGAGTGGCCGGAATTTCAGCTTGATGGGCTTGGTACATGGCTGTGGGCTGTAAAGGAATATACCGCTGCGACAGGTTTTAATCCATTGCCGCATCACTGGGAACGTGCTGTGGTGACGGGGGCCAATTATCTCGCCGCACTCTGGCGTTTCCCCTGTTATGACTGTTGGGAAGAGCGCGGAGACGATATTCATACCAGCACACTTGGGGCTGTCTTCGCAGGCCTCAAAGCAGCACAGGCGCTCGTTCCTGCATTAAATTTCGACACCACCTGTGAAGAGATCCGCCAGTATGTCCTTCAGAACTGCATCACGCCTTCCGGTGAACTGGCGAAATCGGTCGGACTGGATGCAGTCGATGCCAATCTGCTGACAGTGGCCTTACCGCATGGTCTGCTGGCGGCAGATGATCCGATCATGCTGCGTACACTGGAGCGCATCGAACGGGAACTTCACCCTAAATCCGGTGGCGTACATCGTCATCTGGAAGATGTTTATTACGGCGGCGGCGCATGGGTGCTGCTTGATCTGTGGCGCGCCTGGTATTACCTTGAACTGGGACAGCCTGAAACAGCAGGTGAAATCGTCGCATGGGTCGAATCCACGGCAGATGCACAAGGCTATCTGGCGGAGCAGGTGAATACCGCCATGCTTTCACCCGATCACTATGCGCCCTGGGTAAAGGAACGCGGTGAGATTGCTAATCCGCTGCTCTGGACACATGCCATGTATCTGGTCGTGATGCATGGGTTACGGCAGAGTGCGAATTAACACTCAATCTATGAAAGCAGAACAGAGCCGTCCTGAACACTCCAGGGCGGCTTTCTGTTTCTGAAAAGCCAGCAATGCCCTGAGAAAACCTCTACGGCTTGATGACCAGAAAGGCACTGGTGTTGTCATTGAGCCGGGACAGAATGCCTTGCACAAACCTGCCGTTGTTTTCAGTGGCAATCGCGACCAGATCATAGGCTTCAGCTTCAAGTGTCTGAACCGTCATCTCTTCTAGCGGACGGTCCGCCATCCGAATGCGTCCGCACAGGTTCATGCTTGCCAGCATTTGGCCGTATTCCACCGCATGTGTTGGGTGTTCCGGCAGGATTAAACGGGCAATATCACTCATCAGCGGGTTGCCCTGCGGGGCTGTGACCGAATTTGCCGCCGCCAGCAGGGTGATCTGTGCGCCATAATACTGCGCAAGCGGGATCACCCAATCCAGCGCACGCTGATCGGGGGTGTGCCCACGCAGTGCATGGAGAATTGTCTTAGGCGGCGCGAACGATCTTCGCAGCAACAGCAGAGAAGTGGAGATGCCGGTAATCAGCGTTCGGCATCGCTCAAAGTCGGATGTCACACACACCGCTAACATCGGGCGGATTGCATTGGCCTGTGCGATAAAATCCGCCAGTGGTGCATCACTGACCGGCTGCGCTTCTTCCAGTGACAATGCATTCATAAAGGGCTGAAGAACTATCTCCAGAGCGATTTTATCATCTGCATTTTCTGTCCAGCCCATCAACCCGGGCTGATGGGTTTCGCTTTCATCTGCCCAGACAGTATCCAGCACGCGGCGGATGTCGTCGGCATCACTGCGGACAGGAGTGACTGGCACGCCAAGTGCAGCCTGGATAACTTCAACCACCTGACGATTTTCAGGATAAGCCATCGCCAGCGTAATGTATTCCTCATCCTGCGCGATAGGCAGCGCCAGATGATAATATGCTAAACGGCGCGGTAAACGCCGCGCCAGTTCCGGGTTAATGCTGATTTGAGACAGCGATAGCAGAGGACACATATTCCCTGACTTTACATCACAGGTAACAGATGATAATCCCGTACACCGGCCCATACTTCTGCGCCCAGATGCAAGCCTAATTCATGTGTGCGGTTGAGATTCATCAACACCTGCAACTCGGTCCCCTGCTCCAATCGGATGATCACTTTCTCCATCGGGCCAGCGAATGCCATCGAGATCACCGTACCGCGTCCCAACACATGCCCACGCTGCTCCTCACGCCTGCGCGTCAGAAAGATCGACTCCGGTCGTGTCATCACATCCACCGCCTGACCAGAAAACTGCTCCATCCCGTTCAGCACTGGCAACTGCACATCATCAACATGCAGGGATGCGCCGTTGCATGTGCCGCGCAAAAGGTTCACACTGCCGAGAAAGGTCGCAGTGAAACGGTTATTCGGCTTGCGGTAAAGCTGATCAGGTGTGCCGACTTCCAACAGATTCCCACCGTCAACCACTCCGATGCGATCCGCCAGTTCAAACGCTTCATCCTGATCGTGTGTGACAAGGATCGCAGTGACATTAAGCTGCTTCTGGATGTTACGCAAATTCTGCCGAAGCTGCCCGCGAATCCTGACATCCAGTGCGCCAAAGGGTTCATCCAGCAGCAGGACATCCGGGTTTTGTGCCAGCGCCCGTGCGACTGCCACCCGCTGCTGCTGTCCACCGGAAAGCTGTGCAGGCAGACGATCCCCCAGATCCGACAGTTCGATCAGTTCCAGCAGCTCGCGTACCCGCGCCTCACGCTGTTGACGCGGCACACGGTCAATTTCCAGGCCAAAGCCGATATTCTGCGCGACGGTCATATGCTGAAACAGGGAATAATTCTGGAATACGAACCCTATACGGCGTTTTTGCGGCGGCAGACCGGTGACATCGCGTCCATGCAGGTAAATTGTGCCATTATCCTGCGGTGTCAGCCCAGCGATAAGCCGCAGGAGGGTACTTTTGCCACTGCCACTCGGACCCAGCAGCACGAATAATTCACCCTGCGAAATATCCAGCGAAAAATCGTTCAGCACCGCTTCAGCACCATAATGTTTGGCGACATTTCTTAATTCAATTGACATTTCAGTGCCCTTTCCTGTGGCTGGTACGCAGCCAGTTCATCACCACCAGAATCGATACTGCGATCACACCCAGCAAGACCGCCACACTGTAGGCACCAATCGGATTACGGTCATGCATGGAACGAAATACATAGATGGTTGCGGTTTCGGTCACACCGCGTACACCACCACCGATCACCGCAATCGCGCCAAACTCACCTAAGGCGCGTGCCAGCGTCAGGACCACACCGTAAGTCAGCGCGTGACGAATCGCTGGAAAAATAATGCGACGGAAGGTCAGCCACGGAGACGCGCCAAGTGTGTAGGCCGCTTCTTCCTGCTCTCTGGTCAGGGCTGCCAGTGTCGGCTGCACCTCACGAATCACGAATGGCAGCGAGACGAACACTGTGACCAGCAGCATCCCCTCTGTCGAAAAAGCCAACTGGATCGGAAAATCCTTCACCCACCCTAACCGACCAAACAGCACGATCATCACATAGCCAACGATGACCGGCGAGACCACAAAAGGCAGATCGACCAGTGCATTAAAGAAACGCTTACCCGGAAATTGATGCCGCACCAGCACCCACGCACAAATCAGACCCAGAATGGCGTTGATCATCGCAGCACTGACCGCTAAGGTGAGCGTCAAACGCAGCGCTGCCAGCGCGTCCGGTGCGGTCAGTGCGTTCAATACCGGCTCAATACCATTTCTGAATGCCCCGCTTAATAAGGCCAGAATCGGGGCGAGCAGCAGCACCGCTGCATACAGCAGTACCACACTCACCAGCAGACCACCTGTCCATAAGTTGATATTACGTTCGCGCATGCTGCCTCCTCCGGCGGTAGATGAAATCCACACCGAGTGTAGTCGTCAGCGCAATCGCCAGCATCACCAGTGAAACCGCACTGGCCGATGCCATATTGCCGCCTTCCACCTGCCCGAAGATGTAAACAGCGCCGGTCTGGGAGCGCATCGGCACATTCCCCGCGACGATCACAATCGAGCCGAACTCACCGAGTGCCCGCGCAAAGCTCAACATGCCGCCGGTGATCATGGCAGGCAGCAGCGCAGGTAAAATGATGCGGCGGAAGGTGGTCCACTGTGATGCGCCGAGAGTGTGCGCCGCTTCCTGCTGCTGAATATCCAACTGCGCCAGCACGGGCTGCACCGCACGGATCACAAACGGATAACCCAGAAACAGCAGCGCCAGCACAATTCCAGGCGGCGCAAACAGGATACGGATGCCCAATTCATGCTCGAAAAAGCCGCCAACAGCCGTCTGCGGGCCATACAGCAGCACCAGCATCACGCCCGTCACCAGCGTCGGGATGGCAAATGGCAGATCAATCAGCAGGTCCAGCAGCCGCTTACCGGGAAAACGGTATTGAAGCAGCACATAGGCCGTGAGCGTCCCCATCAGCGTATTGATGATCGCCATCACACCGGCTGTCCACACACTAAGCCAGATCGCGCTGATTGCCGCTGGTCGGGTGATCCCTGTCCAGAAAGCATCAAGCCCGTTACGCAAGCCTTCGACGCCAATCACAAACAACGGGACGATGATCAGCACCGTCAGGTAAATCACCGCTGATGCACGCAGTCCCCAGCCCGAAAGCCGGGGACTCCATGGTTTCACCAGCAGCGACTGTCTTTTCAGAGATACAGTCGCCTGTGCCATTCGCTACTGGCCTTTGACTTCGGCAATCATCTGCGTGTAAAGGCCATCTTCGCTGAAGAAGGTCGGCACAACTGCCGGCCAGCCGCCGAAGAAGTCGATCACCCACAGGTCTTCCACAGCCGGGAAACGTTCCTCATCAAGCTCGGTAATCGGTTCAATGGTCAGGGTCTCTGCACCATCCTCATCGGTGATGACAACACGCTGATGCGGCGGACGAAAGCCATTTTCAGCGAAGATCGCCTGTGCTTCTGGCGTGGAGACAAACTCGACGAAAGCATTGGCAGCATCCAGCGCACCGTGATTTTCAGCATACACATCCACCACGGCAATCGGATTTTCGATCAGGATGGTTGAACGCGGATAGATGATTTCATAATCCACTGCACCGGCCAGAATCCCTGCGTAATACTCATTCTCGTAAGTAATCGCGACATCGCCAATCCCCCGTTCAAAGGTGAGGAAGCTCTCGCGCCCATCGACATCCAGCACACTGACATTGGTATAGACATCGGTCAGGAACTGTAATGCGCCCGCCTCACCTGCTTCATACCCTTCTACATAACCACGATAGGCCGCGCCATAGACCGCCATTGCATTCCACTGTGCGCCGCCGCTGGTAGACGGATCAGGTGTAATGACCTCAATCCCTTCACCGGCCAGATCAGCCCAGTCCGTGATATTTTTCGGGTTGCCTGCCCGCACAATCAGCACCGCTAAGGAAGTCGAGGCCATCCCATTGGAAGGCTTATCCTGCCATGCCGTTGTGATCAGGCCGGTGTCAGCAATCCGGGTCACATGGTCTTCCAGTGACAGCGCCACGATATCCGCCTCGAAGCCGCCGATCACCGCTCGTGATTGTGCGCCGGATGCGAGATAGGACTCTTCGAAGACGACGGTTTGTCCGGTTTCTTCCAGCCAGTATTCCTGAAACAGGGGGATGATCTCACCATAAGCTTCACGCGGGACCGCAAACGCCGCCAGTGTGAGGGTTACGCTATCATCCTGAGCACTGGTCACGGTAAAGCTCAGCAGCAAAATCAGAAATACAAACAGTTTACGCATGAGGTTATCCACTCCTGTAGAGGTTGCTTCTCCGATGAGAACAGAAGCATAGTGGACGGTGGTGATAAGGGGTGGTACAGAGCAGTCACAATCCGGTTACAAAATCAGGTGCGGTTATCATGCCGCTGCATCAGCGCATAACCAATGCCCGGAATCGTCTCAACGAATGCGTTACTGCCTTCATTTTCCACTTTACGGCGCAGGCGATAGACCAACTGTTTGAGCATCGCCTTATCACCGCCACCCGGCCCCCATACGCGATCAATCAGGGTATTGGTGGGAAGAACCTGTTCACTGTTCAGCACTAAGGTTTCCATCAGCTTGAATTCAAGCTGCGTCAGTTGCACAGGTTCCTGATCAGCCTGAACCAGCGTATGGCGTTCAGGATTCAGGGATAATCCGGCAAACGCCAGTTGACGCGGCAGGTTATCGCGCCCGGTGCGACGCAGAACCGCCTGTGTACGTGCGACCAACTGCGCCGGGCTAAACGGTTTGGTGATATAATCATCTGCGCCCAGCCCCAGCCCCTTCACGACATCCTCATCATCATCGCGAACAGTGAGCATGATGATCGGTGTATCGGACACGGCGCGGATCTCGCGGCAGACCGTCAGCCCATCCCTGCGCGGCAGTTCCACATCCAGCACAACGATTGACGGCGCATCAACCTCAAATCGTTCCAGGGCGGTGATACCATCATGCGCCAGCAGCACTTCAAATCCGGCCCGGCGCAGGGTGAATGAGATCACATCCGCCAGCACCAGATCATCATCGACGACCAACACTTTCATGCGGTAACGATCTCCTTGATTGGCAGGGTAAACCAGAATATCGAGCCACCATCTGTCCGCGCATCAACACCGACCTGTCCGCCATGCGCTTCGATGATCGCTTTTACAACCGCCAGTCCGAGTCCAGTGCTGTATTCTGATGTGGTTTCACGGCTCAGACGCACAAACTGCCGAAAGATGCTTTCACGCTGTTCGGGTGGAATCCCCTGACCGCGATCTGACACGGCCAGATATAACACGTCGTCACGGGTTTCGATCAACAGGTCAATCGGACTGTGCATGGGGCTGTATTTGCTTGCATTAGACAGCAGATTGACCAGCACCTGTGTCAGGCGAGTTATATCAGCATTCAGCGATGGCAGCGTCAGCGGCTGATCGAGTGTCAGCGTCTGGTGACGCCGATTCAGGAATGGCTGCACCAGTCGCAGCGCATCACTTAGCACCTGATTGATCTGCACCGGCTGGCGTCGCAGCGAAAAATGACTGGCTTCGATCTTACTGCTTTCCAGCAGATTATCAATCAGGTTTTGCAGACTGGAGATGCTTAGGTAGAGGGAATTCAGCAGTGCTTTCATCTCGGCAATGGAAAGATGACGGGTATTTTCCAGCAGCAGCTCAATCGAGACTTTCATCCCTGCCAGCGGGGTACGGAACTCATGTGAGACATGCGCCAGAAAATAGGTCTGTAAGCTGCGCCGTTGGGTTTCTTCAGTGACATCATGCAGGACGATCGTGGTCTGTCCGGCCTCTGATTGACGGGCGCGGGTAATCGCAATGGTGAGGAGTTCACCCTGTGCCATCTGAATTGAGACACTGCGCCGCCCACCCGCAGGTGGGACAAAATCTGTAAACGGCTGCCCCTCTGCCAATTGAAGTACGGTCGCAATATTCTGTCCCACAGCCTGTTCCGGCGCGATCTGGGTGATACGTGCCGCCCCTTCACTGAAAAAGACAATCACTCCATGCATATCCAGTGTGATGATGCCTTCAATCACAGACTGAATCAAGGCTTCCGACCATGCTTTGGCTTCAGAGAGTTCATTGAGAGAGCCTTGCAGCCGGATTCGCGTCCGTTCCAGTACTTCAGCCAGCGTGTGGATTTCTGAAGTCTTCGCTGTGTTGACAATCGGTGTCGAGAGGTTTCCCCTGCCCATTTCACGCGCTGCGGCGGTCAGCTTCCAGAGCGGACGAATACGACTCTGCACATACAGCCCGCCCCCCAGTGAGGCCAGCAAGGCGACGATCAATGTGGAAATCACCAGCAGCCCGATCATTTCACCTTCCGCCGCCAGCAGCCCTGTGACAGGCAGCATCACCGCTAACATCGCCGATGATCCATGCGTCAGCGGCTCCAAAGAGAGGGTATCGCGGTAATAGGGGATACCATCCGGTGCTGTGTGTAACTTACTGGTCGAAATCGCAGCAGGATAGACCTCATAGTGAAAGCCGGTCTGCATCTTTAAGCGTTCGGCAAATTCCGCATCCAGGCGAAATCCGCCCGTGACAAAACCGACATCAGACACAGGTGCAGTGAACGACAGGATAACGCTTTCGTCAGTCGCATCTGTCCCCGCCAGCCAGTTGCCGGTCAGGTCCGTCACGTAAAGCTGATCCAGTATGGTGTTGCTGCGAAACACCTCCAGATAGGGACGCAGTTCGTCCAGCGACAGTTCGCGCAGCAGACGTTCCAGCGTCGGACGTTCCGCCGCCAGCGTGATAATATTCTCCACCTGCCTCTGCTCAAATACCAGAATGGTCTGGCTGTGATGCACCGCTTCCTGCAGGCGCTGATCCATCTGCGCGATCAATTCACCACGGATGATGGCATAGGCCGGTACAATCGCGGTCACAGCCGCAATCGTGATAAATACCGCAAGGATAAGGGTCATCTGTTTTGTGAGATTCATGTTTCTACTGCTGTTGTCTCATCAGACAGGGATGGTGCCAGCGTATCAGAATTTGGCATTCAGTTTATATCAGATTGCAGCGAAACAGACATAACAGAAGCGTCATTTCAGCTTCAAAGGGATTGAAGATACATACATTGAGGAAAAATGGATGGATTGGACAAATCGAAGGAAGGGCGCAAGGGGAAATCTCTGCTTAGGTGGTCGAACTGCATTGATGACAACGTCGTCAGACGCCACCTCACAAGCAGATGTAGAGTGCAGGGGCAGGGCTGTGTCCCCGTCCGCCACCGCGACCACACAGATCACCATCCCACAATGCCTGCCCTGTCCCTTCACAGTCGTTTGATAAAGTGTTCAGCCTTTCGTAAATTCAGCAGAGCGCCACGGCATCTCCTGAAGCAGCCATAAGTTGCCGTCAGGGTCACTGAAAGGGACATACCTGATGCCCTGATCGTGCTCATCAATCTTGTCGATTTCCGGCATCCCTGTCCCGATGACAATCGAGCAGGCTGATGCCGGTGGTGTGAGCTGAACCACGCGCATGCCGTTACCGGGCTGCACATCGACATCAACCACGAAGCCGACTTCTCCACATAAAAGGCCTTCGCCCGATCCCGGACGTGGATCGGGATCGGGACCAGTTCGAGTTTCATTTCAAGCACAGGTTGTTCGGGGACACTGTTAGCAGTCATTGTTCACCTTTTAGAGATTCAAAGACAAGTTCTATGTTCAGACATTACCGCACAAACTGATAGCGCAGATGCGTGACATCGGGGCTGCCTTCGATCACTTGAACAGACGACCGACTTCGTGATCTGGTTCTGCAATAAATCCATCCAGTGACATAGTGAAACCGGAAACAACCTTAGTCATTTGAGGCTTCTCCTGAATTCTGATCCTGAAGCGTGATCCATTCGCGGATGAGGCGTTCCAGCGCCGCCCGCTTCGCATCAATTTCTTCCATAGTGGTGAAGTAAGCCATGCGCCGGTCCGGATAATCCCCGTGCAGCAGGCCGTCCATGTTGCTCAGAATCACCCCGTTGTGAAACACCAGATGGACATGCTGCGCAGCCCACAGGTTGAACGTCACCATATAACCGTTGTAGCTGAAGCTCGGCGCACGCCATTTGACCTGCTCGGTGATACCAGGATGAACACCCTTGATGATGTCACGGATCGTTTGCACTTCGGATTTAAAGGGATGGTCGAGTGCCGTCATAAAGGCATCAACTTCGGCAGTCCCCTGCTCCGGCGATTTGGTTTTCTTTGCAGCCATGTTCTGTTTCCCTGTCCGATATTATTTCACTACCCGATAGCGCAGATGGGTGACACCCGTCCCCGGCGTGACGCTGGCGATCTCAAGCTGCACCGGCTCAATGCCTGTCTTCTCAAACAGGCGGACGCCCTCACCCAGCAGGACTGGTACCAGATCAATCCCGATTTCTTCCAGCAGACCAGCCTTCAACGCCTGCCGCGTGACATCTGCGCCGCCGATACCGATATTTTTATCACTGGCGATTTCCTTCGCCCTGGCAACAGCGGCTTCGATCCCACCTTCAGTCACAAAGGTAAACGGCGAGCCTTCATAGGCCCATTCCTGCGGGACATTGTGCGTCAGCACCACGACCGGCACATCCAGCGGATGGCGTCCGCCCCATGCGCTGGACACATCGAACATGCCGCGACCGGAGATAATCGCCCCGATCCCATGCTTCATTTCGCCATACTGTTCAGCGCTGTCAGCATCTATTTTCAGGTCAAGCTGGTCTTCGCCGATCTGCACACTGAAATCAGTATTCCCGGCGAACATCCATGCAAAAACCTGTGAGGTGTCGTCGTTCACATCCGCAATAAAGCCATCCAGCGACATTGAAAAGCCTGCACCGACTGTTCCCATTTTCATACTCCATATGCGCTTATCCATAGAACATTTGTATCTTATCCCAGGCACAGAGATGCTGTCTTGTACAAAATGGCAAAACAGGGCAAATTCGCTCTGCGGTTGGATGAAAGGCGTTTACGGAGTGATGAAATAAGGCTGATCGGCTGGTGATGCTTCCGTCTGGCACTTCACCCGATCTTCCGGCTGATGACTGCGGACGATCTGCGCTGGCGTATAGCCGATGAACTGCTTCAGGGCGCGAGTCATATGCGGTTGATCGAAATAGCCTGCCTCATAGACGGTGTCAAGTATCGGAGTCCCCTGCTGAAGCAGCGCCGCAGCCCGCTGTGCGCGGTGATACTGATGAATGTGGTTTTGCGTTAAACCGACCGTATGCAGGAAGCGATGGCGCAGGGTACGCGGCGCGACATCCGGCTGCTGATCGTTCAGTGCGGCACAGACGACCGGGTCCATTGCCAGTGTGCCAGTGCGGATGAGGCGGTCGATGAACGTCTCGACATTTTCATAGGTGGGAAACTGGCATGCGAAACCATTCAGCCAGACAGACCGGCTGGTGGCTTCTGGCAGTGAGATCTGGCTGTTAAGGATTTTGCGCCCCGTCAGCCATGGCAGAAAAACTCCCAGCCGCAGTCTGATCCACAGGATCTCGGCGCCACCTGCATACGTCAGTTCACCGGCAGATGTCCACGGGCCAACCACAAGGAAATGTGTACCGGTCTGTGATCTGGACAATACCATGTGCCAGTGAATCTCTGAGGGCCGGATCGTGGTGCCATCGCTGGCGGTCCGGCCATGAGTGACAGTTTCGATATATGGCGAGTCGGATGGGCGTTCTTCGAAGATAATCGTCATGCAGTTTCTCCGATGTTTCTGTAATACGCAGGGCCGCTATGTTTGGTGTGTATTCGCTCAATTATAACAAATACGGCATCCATGTTCGGCATGCCATGCTCTGCATGATTTAATAACGGTACAGCGGGGGCTGGCGTTAACAATAGATTTGAAGAGGCTGTTTAATCTCGATTCAAAAACACGGGCCAGACAAAGCCGGCCCGCGCATTTCTTTACACAACACCTGATGAAACTTACCGGCCAACTGCCGTTCCATCCCCACGCGGGTCCGCGCCGCCGTGAAGCACGCCCTGTTCATGATCGATCCAGATCGCCTGCGCGTGTCCCATCGTCTGCGACCAGTCCTGCATCATGTCGACCGCATGGCCCCGGCGCACCAACTCATCGGCGATACCGTCCGGCACGCGCCCTTCCAGTTTCAGAGTTCGCGATTCCTGGCCCCACATGCGACCATACAACCAGCGCGGCGCTTCGATGGCTTCCTGCACATTCATACCATAATCGACGATGCGAGTCAGTAAGGCGGCCTGCGTCTGCGGCTGTCCTTCACCGCCCATCGTGCCAAAGGCCAGCACCGGCTTCCCATCCCTCAAGGCCATCGCCGGGATAATGGTATGGAAGGTACGCTTCCCCGGTGCTAACACATTGACGTGCTGAGAATCAAGCGAGAAGAACGATCCGCGATTTTGCATCAGGATGCCCGTTCCCGGAACCACAAAGGCGGAGCCAAACTCATAATACGGGCTTTGGATCAGCGAGACGACCTGACCGTCACTGTCCACGGCGCAAAGGTACACCGTGTCGCCGCCATCCTGAACAGAGTCAATCTCCTCTTCTGACCGGGCAAACTGCATATCGATGCGCTCTGCCTGCTTCCGACCATAATCTTTCGACAGCAGCCGGTCAATTGGGATATCCACGTGGCCGGGATCGGTCACCCAGCGGTCGCGGTCAGCGAAAGCCAGCTTCACCGCCTCTGCCATGATGTGATAATAGTCAGCCGTCCCTTCACCGATCTCGGCCAGATCGTAGTTCTCAAGGATATTGAGGATCATCAACGCCGCAATGCCCTGCGTATTTGGCGGCAGCTCGGTAACCTCATAGCCACGGTACTCGGTGCGCACAGGCTCAACCCAATCCGAGACATGAGCCGCGAAATCATCCATATTCAGAATTCCGCCTGCCGCACGCATCCCTTGTGTGAGGTTTTCCCCCAACTGCCCCCGGTAAAAGACATCTACGCCATTCTCGGCAATCAGCGTCAGGCTGCGGGCCAGATCCGGCTGGCGCAGAACACGTCCGGGCTGTATGGGCTGTCCACCGGGAAGATAAATGCCCGCCGTACTCTCGTACATTTCCAGCGTACTGCGGTAGCGGCTGATATAGTCGGCAAACTTTTCAGTTAGAGGGAAACCGCCGGCATGGTCAATCGCATGCTGAAACAGTGCCTGCCATGGCAGCTTGCCATAGCGCTGGTGAAGCTGCCACCAGCCGTCCACGGCGCCCGGAACCGTGATCGCTGCCAGCGGTCCACGTGCTTCGATCTGCGCATGGCCCTTGGACTGGTAGAAATCAAGAGTCGCTTCCGCACCCGCACGGCCAGAAGCATTCAACGCTTCCACTTTTCCCGATTTCGGGTCCCAGATCTGGGCGAACATATCCCCACCCAGACCGGACATGTGATTATAAACCACGGCCAGTACCGCGTTCGTCGCGATGATCGCATCAACTGCGGAACCACCCTGCTCCAGTATCGCATTCCCTGCCGCGCTTGCCAGATAGTGCGGCGAAGAAACCATGTGCCGTGTTCCCATCGCTACAGGCCGCCCAGTCTGGGCATAATGTGAATTACTACTTGCCCTCATTTAGCTGCTCCTTTTTAATCGGTCGATCAACAAATCGTCAGCCACTCCTGGTAATCGCTTACTCACAGCCATCCTATCGAGAGATCAGGTTGGCTCTTCCAGTACATCGGGTTCATCCTGTGCGTCTTGCTCGGATTTACGCAGCCGCAGCAATGGCGGGGTGAGAAGGCCCCCCAGAAGCAGCAGGAAGCCAAGCTGCCACAACCAGTCCTCATTATTCACCGTGCCGATACTGATCAGTGGCAGCGCGATCAGCAGCAAGACAAACGCAATGCTTAAAATCGTGATTCGGCGCATGGTCAAACATCCTCTACAACAGATTTAGAATAATCGTGGCGATACCGGTCAAAACGCCGGTAAGCACCGTCCATCCCAGCACCTTGCTCAGGATCGCCCCTTCCTGACCCGCAATACCCGCTGTGGTACTGCCCAGCACGATATTCGCTGGTGCGATCACATTACCGGTTGCACCGCCAGCCCCCTGTCCCGCCAGTACCGACGACTGCGACAACCCATCCAGCGCTTCGGCTGCCTGTGATTGCAGGGGCGTAAACAGGATATTGGAAGAGGTACTGGAAGAAGTCATAAATGCGCCCAGAATACCGATCCAGTTCGCTGCAAAGGCGAAGGTTGTGGTGGTGGAGACTGCTGCCAGCCCCTGCGCCAGAACCGTGGTCTGCCCTGAATGATCCATCAGTTTGCTCATCACCAGAAACGAAGAAATGGCGATCGATGACGGGACCGAGTCTTTGACAAGGTTACGGAACAGGCTTTCCCGATTGGGATCTGATTTTAGGTAGCCTCTCGCCCGGTACAGGAACAGGCTGACCAGCGCCGCAAGCAGTACGAATGTGCCGGGATGTGTGAGGGGGGCGAATGATGAGTAAGGTGTCGTGGCTTCACGGATCACCCCATACCCAGTCTCCACAGCCGGGAAAGGCAGGCCGACCTCAAATTGTGAGAGCCAGTTATTGATTGGCTCCACAACCAGCCCCAGAACTGTGATGATCGTCAGAAGGATATATGGGAACAGCGCCAGCCCAAGGCCCATCTTTTTACCGCCCTCTTCCTGTTCGTCTGCCTGTGCTTCTGCTTCCGCCTGTTCATCCCTGGGCATCATCGCAGGACGCTCTTTCATTCGGGGGGCAGGCTCACTGTAGCGTTTCCAGCGCGAGATCGGGTAAAGCGCCACCAGCGCCGCCGTCCCCGCGATAAAAGCTGCCAGGATCGGATTCACAAACATCGCCCCCAACTGAACACCACCGTGGATGGCCGAGATGATCAGGATCAGCGGCAGCCCATGCCGGACCCCTTCCCATTTTCCGTAGAACCAGGCCACCGCCAGCCCACCCAACAGATTAATGAGCCAGAGCAGTATCGCATTCTCAACGGCTGTTTGCAGTGGATCATGTACTTCGGTTACATTCAGCATGGCTAGCCAACCTACGCTCAGCGTGCCGAACTGTTTTGCCCAGGCATGGGCAATGAGGGGAATGACGACGGCATAAACCGGACGCACACCAATCCCAATCAGCAGCGGGGCCGTCACCGCAATAGGCGCTCCAAAACCGGCAATGCCCTGAAAGAATGAGGCAAACACCCAGCCAATCGCCATCACAAGAAACAGCTCATTGTTGCTGAAGCTTAAAAAGCCTCGTCGCAGCGCGTCGAATGCCCCAGCCCGCACCGTCACCAGATACAGCAGCAGCGCAGCCCAGACAACATACTGGATAAAAACCGCATCCCACAGTCCTTTGCCACCCGCGACGACCAGTGTAGACAGCGGTGTGCGAAAAACGAACAGCGCCACCAACCCAGCGGCGAGCATTCCCAGCGGCCCAGCCTCAATCCCTTTCCATCGAAGCCCGACCAGAAGCACCATCAGCACCGCGATGGGAACCAGGCTGACAAGCCAATGCATAATATCCACGGGCAGTTGCGTGTTATCCATATGTCGCTACACCTCCGAAACTAAACACCGGGTCAAGTGGGATGCTTTTTATTGAAGAGGTTTATCTGTCAAATGTTAGTCCCTCAATTTATTGGTTTAGCAGGCCATAGAGATGGGACGTCTCGCAGTAGAGAAGACGCTTTTAGGAAACAGACAGGATAGGTGGTAGCAGGCAAGTGATTACAGGCAAGTTGTCTTGCGGATTTCCGTTCATCGCGAAATCCCAAATTGTCGCTGCTGTAAATAAGGGTATTGAGGAGTTGCGCTGGCAAATCTGGCACATTACCGCTTAAAACACATCGGAAACACACCGAAATACAGTTCGGCCAGCTCAAACTGTACGGAATATACACCTATACTTGCCGAAGCCGCTTAACGCTTGCTTAGCAGAATATGTAAATAACAGGCAGCGTCATAAAAATTTTATCCCATTGAGGTAATCAATCGCAGCTTTGCTACACCCTGAAAATGAGAAGTATTTGAACTTTTTGACAAATCCGCCACATCACTTTATTATATGACTGACTGGTCAGTTATCTAATGAGTAAAATATGCCACGTCCCACAGATCCAGAGATCCGCAACCGCCGAGAGCGCCAGATTTTGCAGGCCGCACGGGAAGTATTCGCCAGGGCCGGGTTCGATGCCGCTCGTATGGATGATATCGCCGACGCGAGCGGCTTGAGCAAAGGCACATTGTATCTGTACTACAAAAGTAAAGATGATCTGATTGCTGGCCTGCTGCAAACCACCTTCGATGACCTGCTGCTACAGCTTCGATCGCTGCTGGATGTGGACAGTCCTATTGAGGCCCGTATGCTGGATTATGCGCAGCAGGCGGCAATCTACATGCAGCAGGATGCCAGCACGCTCAATATCGCCTATGCCTTTTACGCAGTTGCCGCTCGTCAGCCTGAAATCCGGCTGTTGTTGAAGACCTATTTCACAGAATATCGTCACACGCTGACAACGATGCTGGAACAGGGTATCGAACGCGGCGAATTCATCGCATTTGATACCGCGCAGGCCGCAATCACACTGATCGCACTGCTGGAAGGGTTAACCCTGCTGTGGTTCACCGATCCTGACACCATGCAGCTTGACAGCCTCTTATCGACTGCCCTGCGCAACTTTTTCGCCCCTTTGAAAGGTTGAGATCATGACCAGAATTGACTGGACTTCACCTGAACCACGCGCCGGAATGCTGGGAGCGTGGGATAAATTCGTCGGCCCCGGCGCAACTTCAGCCGAAGAATGGCTGCAACTTATCGGCGGCGCACTGTTGGCAGGATGTCTCGCTGTGATGCTCTATCTGCGGTGGGCGGATCTGAACTGGACAGGGTGGCAGCTACTGCTGGCCGCCGTTTTAGCGCTGGATTTAATCGGCGGGATTATCACGAATGCGACTTCCGCTGCCAAACGCTGGTATCACCGGGCGGGACAGGACGGCTTACGCTCCCATCTCCCATTTATCGCCGTGCATGGTATCCATCTGGTGTTGGTTGCAGCGGTCTTTCGCGGGATGGACTGGGGATTTTTCGCTGTTTCATACGGTTATCTGCTGGCAGCAAGCATCGTTATTCTGAAGATCCCGTTGTATCTCCAGCGCCCTATGGCACTCACGCTGTTCTGTGGGGGCATCCTGCTCGGCATATATCTCTTCATACCCACACCGGGACTGGAATGGTTTATCCCGTTTTTCTACCTCAAACTGCTGGTCAGCCATCTGCTGAAAGAAGCGCCATTCGCGCCGGAGACAGCAGCATGAGCGCCGTTTTGACGCTCTCTGCAAACCAGTTCGATTCGCTACCCACACTTGCGCAGGTCTTCACCGATGCTTTCATCAATGATCCCGGTATGCAAACTATTTGCCAGCACAGACGCACAGGCTATGAAAGGCGTCTCCACGGTTGGTTTGATGCTACAGCCCGTTTGCAGATGGCGAACCAGCAGCCCGCTCTTACCCTTATGGCAGATGGGTGTTATACCGCCGGGGCGCTGCTCACGATGCCGAATACCATTTTACGCCCCAGCAGTCTGAGCCGCTGGCTGTGGGATACGTGGCAGAAGGCGGGCCTCATCAGCCTGTGGCGCACGCTGGCACACCTTCAGCACCTGACCGAATATCAGCCGAAAGCACCGCATATCCGGCTGGAATTTCTGGCGGTCGCGCCGCATCAACAGGGCAATGGTTATGGACGGGCTTTGCTGGAAGCCATCCACACCCTGTCCGAGCAGCACCCGCAGTCAACCGGTGTCTGGCTGGAAACAGCTAATCCGAACAACGTCCCGCTTTACGAGCGCTTCGGCTATCACATCACCGGACGCGGACGCATCGGCCCATCAGGGGAAGCGGTGATGATGTTCCGCCCGAATCATGAAGATAGGGATTAACTGCCCATTTGCCTGGGTCGAGAAGTATGCGCCCCGCTATTCTGTTAGCAACTTATGTCCATAAGATCAACGAGTCTATATCGCCAATGTACGATTCAGGCGTGCTGCCAGTGGCTCAAGCTGGTTCGCGATAATCGCATCCAACGGCTGATCTGGCTGGCTTTTGATGTCCATCCAGATCCTGTAGAAAGCCATTTTCAGTTCATCTTCGACGATCCCCCAGCGCATCAGATTCGGGATTGCGCGACCATTCTGCAAGGCCTGCGCCAGCACAGACATAAAGGGATGCTCTGAAAACGGGGGTTTCTCAAGTAAGTCGGAACGCACTGGCAGATCATAACCGGCCATAGGTGCAAAATCGGTGAAAAACTCATCACTCGTCAGCCGGACAATCAGATCAATAGCCGACTGCTCATGCCGGGCCGAAAGATGATTCAGCACCACCAGACTGGTCCCACCGACATAGGGCGGCGCAGGTGGCAGGACCGCCTCCAGACGGGAAAAGAGATCGGCATCAGCCCGCATCTCAGGCGTCACCACCCATGTCCCAGTGAGAATGCACGCGGCTTTCCGCTGCTGGAATAATGTTAGTACATCGCCTTCGGACAGGCCATTGGGTGTATCAGGGATAAAGCGGTGCAGCCGGAAATATGCCTCAATTGCGGCTAAGGCATCCGGCTCGGTAAAGCGGGCTTCCCGGCCATCCGGGCTGAGGATGTCACTCCCATACTGCCAGATCCACATGCAGATGTGATGGACGGTATTCACTTCAGGAGCGGTACACGCTACCCATGGGGTCTCAAAGCCGCTACCCTGAAGCCGCTCCAGCGTATCTTCAAAATTTCGAGGATTGATGAACGCCGTCTCAGGATCTATCCCGGCCTGTTCGAACATATCCGCCCAGTAATATACAACTCGCGCATCAGTGGACCATGGAATCGCCCAGACACGCTTTTTGGTATCATCCTCTGCCGCAGATGAACTCCATGCGACAGGCAGGAAATCACCCGCCTGCTGAATACGCAGCACTTCGGGCACAGCAAAAGGACGCAGGGCCTGCATCCCCATCAGCGCACTCACCCAGGTAGAGCCTACCTGTGCGATCTCAGCACCGGATTTCTGAAAGACGGCAGTACGAAGCACCTGCCAGAGATGATCCCACGATTTAAACTGATGCTGCCATGTGGTATCAAAATCCCAGTTTTTCAACTGCTGTTCGACGTATGCATCGGACGGCATGCTGTTCTGTGAATGTGTAAGGATTACTTGTGGCATTTGTAAACTCTGTTTCCTGCAACGGTCATGGCATTGGATACAACCGTAGCCAGACAAGAGGACGTAGGTTTTGCGACGACGATCAGCCGGGGAAGGTGTTGACAAAGAAGGCTGTAAACTGGACTATTTCCATCATACACTACCCTTGTCTTTTGAATTATTACGAAATGTTTGATTGTTGAAACAATTCCACTTTTATACCGGGATAACATCGCTGCCAGACAGTCAGGTTTTGCATCCAGATAAAGTGATGCAGAAGAATCTGAATTGTAATTTCCCCAAAAATGTTAACAATAGCATCACCCGTATAATTGAAACATTGGCACAATGACAAACGTATTGAACACACCCGTCGCGGATATACAACCCAAAGCAGGATTGGAACGGGTTTTAAACATCATTCGGCCTTACATATCCGCCGCCCTTGCCGCGCTGGTATTTCTCGCGTTTATCGTCGATACCGTAAATCAGTCAACTGCACTGAACGAAAATCATCTGGTCTATGGGCTGGACGATGCCTACATCCACATGAGCATTGCCAGAAATTTTGCAGAGCATGGCGTATGGGGAATCACACCCTATGCCTACTCTTCAACCACCTCATCCCCGCTCTGGACGCTGATGATTGCTGCGGTCTATGTCTTCAGTGGTGTCAACGAATGGGTTCCTCTGCTCCTCAATATCCTGATGGGTATTCTCGTTCTGCTGGCAGCAAATCACCTGCTCATCCATTTCCGCGTCGCGGCCATCTATCGGCTGATCGTTCTCATCACGCTCGTCGTCCTTGTACCATTTAACACCCTGGCCTTAAGCGGCATGGAACACCTCCTGCAAATTCTCGGCTGTCTGCTGCTGATCAACAGCACCCTGAACGCACTCCAATCGACGACGTTAACGCCGTCCAGTCTCCGATACTGGTTTGTCCCTGTCAGCGCGATGCTGGTGGCAACCACGCGCTACGAGGGGCTGATGATGGTGGCGTGTGTGTGCGTGGTTTTCCTGTTATGGAAGCGCCCGGTGTATGCGATCATCACAGGCATATTCGCGGCAGTCCCGGTCGTCGTTTACGGCCTGATCGCGATTGGCAATGGCTGGCAGTTCCTGCCGGCGTCGATTTCAGTCAAATCAGGGGCGTTCAGTTACCTGATGAATGTCGATTGGCAGGCGCGTTTCACCTTTCTGGTCGCAGACAGCTATCAGATCTTCTCCAGCGAACATATCCTCACGCTGCCGCTGCTGGCCGCACTTGCGCTCTGTCTGTACCGCTATGAAAAACTTCGCACGCTGCGCGACAATGGGCTGGTGCTGCTGCTGATTTTTGCAGTGACTACCGTGCTGACGGTCCGGCTGGTCTCATGGCCCGATCCGGGGACATTTTCCCGTTACGAAGCCTTTCTGGTTGCCCTTTCGATCATCGTGATTCCCGCCGTGGTCGGATTATGGCTGCCATCACGCATCAGCTTGCAGGGCGTGCCGATTCTGGCAGTGGGCATTGTCCTGATCCTTTTCCTGATCAACGATCTGTACAACCGCTATGTCTACATCGCCTATGACCGTCCGATCATCACCGCCACCACCGAAATTTACCGTCAGCAGTATCAGATGGGTCGATTCCTTCAAACCTATTACAATGATGCCACCATCGCCACCAATGATATTGGTGCAGTGAACTATTTCACCGACATCAAAAATGTTGACATGTGGGGGTTAGGGACGGTCGAAGTCACACGCGCAAAGGCTGACAATATCTATACGCCTGCCGTGATGCACGAGATTGCCAGCAGCGCGGGTGTACAGCTTGCGATTGTCTATGATGACTGGCTGGCATTATATGGTGGCGTCCCTGAAGAGTGGATTCTGGTCGAACGCTGGCACACGGAGATGGCTCCGGTCATTCTGGGCAATGCGACCGTCTCATTCTATGTGCTGGATGAGGCTGATGTGCTTCCGCTTCAGCAGAATCTTGAGGAATTCGCGCCATCCCTTCCCGATAAGATGACGCGGTTAAACTGATGGCGCTCACTCGTCGTCAATTTCTGGCATTGGCATTAGGCACAATCGGCGCAGCAGGGGCGGGTCTGTATCTCAGCACATCCCGTGATGCGGTGTTTGATGATGCAACCGGCACACTGGACGACCACACCCTGCGGACACTCGATGCACTTGCGGCCACCTATGCAGGCGACTATGGCAGCACTGGACATTATCGCCTGTATTTCGCATGGCGCGCTGAAAATCTTCCCGGCTATTTATCGACCTATCGCGTTTTCGCCGCCACACTCGATGCTGCCGCGCAGGATTCGGGGACATCTTTCGCCGATGCTGACAATGCCACCCGTCACGATCTGCTGTATGCCACCCTTCAGATGCCCGAACCCACCAGCGATCTTTTCGCACCGACCTATGAGCAGCCTGAAACCCTGTTCGGCCTGGAAGCAGAAATCTGGGCGCGATTTCACCGGATGATCATCGCGGAGCTGGTCTACGTCTTTATCAATACCAATGCATGGATCATGCTGGGATATGACGGCTGGATGTCCCAGCCACGCGGACTGGAGACGTATACCCAGCCGCCGCAGACTTGAGGTTTGTTGGATGAAAGATAAAAAGGTTGCCATCATTGGTTCTGGCATTGTTGGCAGCACGCTTGCCTATTTGCTGGCAGAGCGCGGTGCGGATATCACAGTTTTTGAGAAAGGCCCTGCTTACCCTTATCCCCACAGCCCACAATGGCAGGACCACAGTCTGTATTTTCACCCGTCGCCTGCCTATGAGCTACCGGGGGATATAAAGGGTTACACCTCTGACGGCATCCCCTTTGACCTTGAGCGCGAACGGTATATGCGGGTGGGTGGCAGCGCCAGCGCATGGGAAGCCATCTGCATTCGGATGATGCCATCTGATTTTCAGACACGGCAGTTATTCGGCTATGGTATGGACTGGGCGCTGACTTACGATGAGCTGGAACCCTTTTATGGTCAGGCAGAAGCCCTCATTGGCGTCGCGGGGACCGACAGTGATAACCCTTTCGCCCCGCCCCGCTCGACGCCCTACCCACTGCCGCATTTTCCGCTGGCATACGATGATGTGATCCTGCAAGCGCGGCTTGCAGAGGCCGGCATCGCCCTGCATACAACACCGCAGGCCCGCACCCGCCAGAGCTACGATGACCGTGCCGCATGTGTCAATTATGGCACCTGTCGCCACTGTCCGATTGGAGCGCGCTATTCTCCGAATCACCATCTGCAGAAAGCGGTCCTGACGGGCAAATGCACGGTGCTGACAGATACCGCTGTCCGTAGACTGGTGCGCGATGGCAAGCGGTACAGCGTGGTTTATCGGAATGGCACGGCGGGTGAAGATCAGGTTTTTGATGCTGATGCAATTATTGTCGCGGCGGGCGCTATCGAGTCCGTGCGGCTGCTCCTGCTCTCAAAGAGCGAGCGCGAACCCGATGGACTGGGTAATGCCGATGGATGGGTAGGACGCGGGTTTGCCTTTCACCATGTCTGGCACGGGCGGATGCGCTATGACATCCCGCTTCATCCGGGGCGGTTTGGCGGCTGGACAGGCCAATCGCTGCAATTCGCCAACACCGAGACTCGCGGTCAGCACGCGGCGGTAAAGGTTGAATTTTCCAGCCGCAAGGCATTCGAACCAGCGCTCAACTGGGGGACAGCGCTAAATCCACAGGCAGCAATGGAACCCATGTTATTCTGGCGGCAAATGGTATTACAGGCCGAAGCACCGATCTCTGACGACAAGTACATCACGCTTTCCTCTGAATCCGACCGATTCGGAGATCCGTTCCCGCATATTCATTATCGTTTCACGGATTTTGACATCGCAACTTATCATTTCGCCCATCAGATCTTCGATCAGTTCGTCAGCGCGACGGGTGCTATGCAGTCAGAATTCCCACCACTTGAATGGTGGGACTCCGGTTCGCATCATATGGGCGGATGTATCATGGGGACCTCTCCGGCAGACAGCGTTGTAAACCGTTTCGGGCAGGTACATGATCATCCCGGCCTTTTTGTCATCGGCGGCAGCAATTTTGCCGGTTCTTCTGGCGCAGCAAATCCCACCCTGACGATCCTTGCCTTAGCCTTACACAGCCTTGATGCCATCCTTGAGACATTGAGGTGACATCTAGATGGGATCTCGGCGTGTTAGCTGGCAGTCCCAGCAGCTTTAGAGTATTCAGTTTACAGTCAGAAGCTGCGGCAGCACCTGGCTCTCAAATTCATCAAAATCATAAGGGGCAACCGGCTTTGAATCTAATGCCTCAAGTTGAGCCTGTGCAAAATCCCGACAGTCACGCTCGGTAGCGGGATGTTCGATGATGGTTTGCAGGAGACGTGCTGCCTGTTCCTGCGGGATCAGATAGACCGCGATGCCTGCCGCTGCGAGCAGCATCACGGGAAGTGCCTTGCTGTCGAGTGCCGCTTCCAGCCCCTGCCACAGCGTTTTTTGGGCATGATCGCGCTCGCCAGCAGCAAGATAACTTAAGCCTAACCAGTGCAAGCCGTGAACAAGGTTGCGCTGATCCTCAATCTGATTCGCAAGCTCCACGCCCGCTTTGCAGCTTTCTATCGCGTCGGAAAACCGGCCCCGATGAAAATGAAGTTCACCCAGATTAACCAGAGTGACAAGTTTGATGTGGAGATAATTCACTGCGGAACTGCGCTCTAATGCTTCTATATAATAGCGCTCGGCGGTATCCCACTTATTGAGGGCGTAATATACTGCCCCCAGGTTAACCAGAATGTGACAGATCCCGCGATGATCGTCAATCTCCTCTGCGATGATCCGCGCTTCTTCCAGCGCCTGACACGCCTGTTCATAATCACCACTGCGGGAATAGAGGCTTCCCAGATTAATCAGTGGTTTTAATCGCTGTGGACTGTCCAGCCGCCGGTAAATATCGGCACAGGTTTCCAGCGCAAGTTTTGCTTCTGCAAATTCCCCCTTGTAGAGCTGTGCCACACCAGAGATGTTGAGCGCAAAAGCAAGATGTTCGTCGGGCTGCTCACGCAGTAATGCGACACTGTGTTCAGATGCTGTTGCCGCCTGCTCCACCTGTCCCAGACGCAGTTTGAAGCCTGCGCTGTGTGCAAGCAGGCGCCCACGCACCCGATCTGGCGTCAGATAATGCTGCACAGCGAACTCAAAAAGTTCGTTCCCTTCCTGGAAAGCATTTTGCACCTCATAGTAACGGTGTAAAGCATCACTCATCTCTTCAAGTGCGACAAGGTCTCCACAGGCGATAGCATTGCGCCACGCGGTATGAACATTATCGAGTTCCGGATGAAGCAGTACCACCGCCTCAACGGTCAAATGCTGGCGCAGCAGGTCATTCGCATCCTGAAGGTGACGGACATAGTAAGCAATATGTGCGCGGATCGTGTTCCACTCATCTGTTACAAATTCCCGCAGCATTTCAAGCGCATAATGCCTGATCACAGGATGAAGTGAATAGCGTTCCCCCTCAAAACGTAAAAGTGACTGCCCTACCAACCGCATCAACGTCGCTTCAGTCGCATCTGTTACCCGACATGCAGCGTCTGATGTGAAACTTCCCTGAAATACGGCTAACCTCGCCAGAATTTTCTGTTTGTGTGGTGTGAGCAGCCGCCATGAATAATCGAAGACTGCCTTTAAACTTCGGTGGCGCTCCTGTGCATTGCGCCAGACCGTCTGCAATGAATGAACATGATCATGAATATGCACGTGCTGATAAACATGCTCGATAAGCGTATCGGCACTCGCAGATGCGGCTAACTCGATACCCAGCGGCAGCCCTTCCAGTAACCGGCACAAGGCAGCCGCCGATTGAATATCGGCTGGTGCTGTAAGTTTGCGGGAAGCGCGCTGCGCGAAATACTGGATGCTTGGATAGGTCCCGATTTTGTCTACCGCCTCATCTTCAGGCGGATAAGGCAGCCCTTCAACCGAAAATACCCATTCTTCCTCAAGTTGCAGCCGGTGACGAGAAGTAACGATCACCTTGAGGGCCGGTGCGCCCGTGATTAAATCGGCAATCAGGAGTGCGGCATCCATGACATGCTCAAAGTTGTCCAGTACCAGCAGCATTTCCTGATGCGCTAAATGTGCCAATAGCTGACTACGCGGATCGGCTGTTCCCTGAAACGTCAGGCCGACAGCCTGTGCAATCGCGTAAGGGACAAATTCCGCCTCTGTGACCGGGGCAAGATGCACATAGCGAACACCGTGTAGGAAATAGTCCACATGCTTTGCCGCAAGCTCACGCGCCAGACGTGATTTCCCCACCCCACCAATACCCAGCAGCGTGATCAGATGACAGCTTGGGCCACGCAGCCACTCACTTAACTGCTGAAGTTCTGTCTCGCGTCCAACGAATGGATGTGTTACCGCAGGTAGATTATGTCGTTTCGTCTCGCGTGCCTGCTGGATGCGGGTGTAGACGGTCTGTGTTTCCTCTGCCGGTTCTACAGCAAGCTCATCCCTGAGCCGCCGCCGGAACTGCTCAAACTGAAGCAGTGCGCTGTTATAAGCCCCGGTGCGCGCCATTGCCAGCATCAGTTCGCGGTAAGCCGATTCCCGCCATGGGTCAACACTGATGAGCTTCTGCGCGATGTGCTGGACCTGCATCCAGTCGGCGCGCTGGGTATATGTCAAAAGTTTCTGTTCGAGCAGGTGGATGTATTGCAGGCGGTGACGTTCGCGCTCAACCTGTATCCAGTGATCGATCTCCGGCGCATCTTCAAGCATGATGCCGTCCATGAAATCACCCTGATAGTGTTCGAGCGATTGTTTGAGCGAGTCCTCAAGCGAGTATTCAGGCGTATCAGACGTAATTAAGGCCTGTATATCGATCCAATGGGCGCGGGTGTGATCAAAGGCCACCGACTGGCGGGTAATGATCAGATAACCCGGCGCGAGTTTTTGCAGGTTATGGAGTGATTGGCGCAGGTTAGAAAGCGCACGCTCATGGCTTGCATCGCCCCAGAACAGACCTGCAAGCATTTCCCTGCCAAATGAGCGCTGGTGACAGGCAAGATAACACAGCAGAATAAGGGTCTTGTTGGAGATGAAGGCAGTGAGCGGGACATCCTGAAAGATGATCGTCGGATATCCAAACAGTTTGAACTTTAACATTGTCGTAATAAACGATTGATAAACGATTGCCCTCTATTATAGCTTCAATATCTATGAGAAGAAAATGAGGAAGCAATGGACCTTAGCAGCCTAAAGCTCAACGTAGCATTTCGTCTGATGCGCCAGACTCTCCCAATCATTCTGGTGCGGCTGGGCGCAAACCTGCTTTTCTGGTTCGCGGCCATTATCTATTTAGCGATCGTCGGTGGCGTTGCATGGATGTTAGGGCAGGCCATCCCGCTCCTTGGCACCATCCTGTTTCTGGTCGCGATCGGCGCCCTTGCTCCGATCTATCATCTGGCTTACCGTTACGTGTTCTACATGCTCAAGGCTGCCCATATCGCCGCGATGAGCGAATTCCTCACCAATAACAAGATACCTGATGAGACGAACCAGCTTGCATGGGGGAAAGCCCGTGTGCAGGAACGGTTCGGCGAAATGACCGTGATGTTCGTCATTGATGAGCTGGTCACAGCGGTGATCCATGCGTTTACATCGACCGTTTTCAACATCGCAAACTGGCTTCCGGGTGATACGATCGCCACCCTTGCCAAGATCGTAAACCGCATCATCCATTTCGCAATGAACTACATTGATGAGGCAGTTCTGGCCCGCAGCTTCTGGATGGAACGCGATTCGGTCTGGCAGAATGCGCGTGATGGCGTTGTCCTCTACGCCATGATCTGGAAGTCGATCCTCATGAACGCTATTGCACTGATGATCCTCAGTTATGTGCCGTTTGTGATCAGCGTCATCATATTTGCCGCGCCGGTGGGCCTGCTCGTGTCTGTCTTCTCTGCACAGCTCGCAGGATGGTCAATCGTCGCTACTCTGATCCTGGCATGGCTGATTAAAGTCGCGGTCGGGGACTCCTTCGCAATGGCCGCGATTATCGCTACCTATCATCACGAAACCGCGACACTCACACCTGATCCCAACATGACCGCGAAAATCGAACAGTTAAGCGACAAGTTCCGTGACCTGAAGCAGCGTGCTGAAGAAGAGTTTAAGCAGCACGCACCACAGATTGCCAATAATACACCCGTGAATGCCGCTCCTGCGAATACAGTACCTGTGAACCCCACACCTGCCAGCGGCACAGTAGATGCATAAGGAAAGAAACGTGAAGTATCTGATTGTCATTGCCCTCCTGTTGATGACGTCCGCTGTCTATGGACAGGATGAGGAAGCCCTCCCCCGTGTGTTTTTCTGCGAAGTCGGGCAGGGATGTTTAATCGGTCAGGTTGATCCCAGTATCACTGATGAAGAGCTGGAAGTGATTGTTGGAGACAGCCGCCCCGATGAGACCTTCTACGTGGTTTGTGACAACGATAGCTGCCACTGGACAGACCTGTCACGCGAAGACCTGGAAGATGCTTACACTATCCTTGAGTTCGTAGAGGAAGAAGTTTCAGAGGCTGATGAAGCGGACGCAGCAGTTGAAGCAGACGAAGTCACGTCCACCGAAGAAGGGACACCGGTCATTATCTGTGAAAACGGGATGTGCCGCCTTTTCGACAGCCCAGTTTCACCTGAGGAATTAGCGATCGCCTTCGGTATCGAGCTTCCAGAGGATGATAGTTTAGGTTATCTCTACTGCGATGATGCCGACTGCACCTGGATAGCAGAGGATGAACTACCGGTACTCGCAATCCAGCCGCTGGACGGAGTCTGGACGGTAGCAAACAAGCCACCTGTGGCCAAGGGCTGCCCGCCTGGGGTTGCAGAGAATGTCGCAGCGATTTATCAGACGCAAACCCAAGCGATAGTTTTCAGCAAGCCTTTCCATCCGCGCAATCTGATGGACAAGAGTGCTGACATCCAGATCGTCCATCGAGTCACAAATGAATTCACGTTCAGTCTGATGCAAACCGAGGAGGCAACCGTCCTCTATGATGTGATCATCGAGTCACCGACCTTCATCAGTGGGACACTGCACTTCGAATTATCAGTGCCGTTCAGTGGTTCCTGTCAGGTTACTGTTGATTTCGAGTATCTCCACGAATCACATTCCGCCTAGCTTCAATGGCAAAACATGCGGAGATAGTCACTCTATCTCCGCATGTTTTCGTTTACGGCTCTATCTTTCCGCTTTTCATCCATCCTGTAGGAATTTCAGCAAAACCTGATTGAAGCGCTCTGGATAATCGCGCTGTGTCCAGTGTCCTGCGTTTTCGATGATCTCCAACCGGCTATTCTTCAGGCGTGAAACCGCCCGCTTCGCGTAATCCAGCGGGACGCCGGCATCATGTGAACCATGGATAAGCAGAACAGAGGTCGAAAGCTCGGACAGCCGCTCGGTATAATTCGTTTTCAAGCCCTGCCTGCCCACTTCATCCCGCTGCCATCGGCTGAAAACACGCTGCGAATGCGGATTCTTCAACGCTTCCAGCACTTCATGAACCATTGCATCGGTGCGTGCTTCTGGATTGTGAAGCAGTCCTTTCAGGATACTGCGAGCCGCACTTTTCGAATTACGCATCAGGCTCCATGCAAAATCTGATATGCCCGGAACCTGAACGTAGAGGTAACTCAGGAACTGACCCGGCACTGTATCCTGAATGCCATAGGAGCCGACCAGAACCAGTTGTCTCACCCGGTCCTGATGCGCCAGTGTGTAACCAATGGCGACCCCGCCCCCCATCGACAGCCCCACCAGAACAGCCTGCTCCAACTGCCAAAGATTCATCAATGCTTCCAGATAGCCGATCAAACCAGATGTGGTCGATGCCTTCTCATGAGGTGGGCTGTCGCCATATCCAGGGAAATCAGGCGCATAAACCCGATACCCGGCGTCAATCAGTGTGGGCATGGTATCACGCCAGGATAGCATCGCATGATCGGTGCCGCCGCCATGCAGCAGCACAACCGGGACACCGTTTTCCGGCCCACCGATGAAGGCACTGATCTGTACGCCATCCGGCAGTGTGAAAGTCTGCGGTTGCAGCTTCTTTTCAATTTCCATTATCTATCCTTCAGTGATCATCAATTTCCATCCGCTTAAACGGTATATTCCCTGCCAAACTGCTCAAGCAAGTCCCGCAGGATCTGTTTGCCCCGCTCCGAAGCATGAGGGTTCGCTTCTGGTTCGACAAACTGCCGGAACATCGTCACAAAGGTCTCAACGATCTGCTCATAACTGGTTTGGGACTGTGTTGCCGGATCAGCGGAGATAGTGAGCAACCCATGGCGGAAAATCACCGCAGTCTGTGCCGTGGCGTGGACATCAAGGTCTGAGCGAATAAGCCCGGCATCCTGCATCTTTTCCAGCAAGCGGGTAAGCCACTGCAAACGGTCTGCCATCAGTTGCGCGATCTGCGGCTGATTGACAAAACTACCGAGAACCCGTCGGTCCTGCGTGTAGAGCGCACGGGCGAAAGCATTATCCTGAATGGCGAGCAGGCCATTCTTATAAATCCCGGTAAAGGTTCCCCCATCAGGATCAGCTTCGACGAAGGCGTACCATGTCTGAGCTAAGTGAATGGCTTCGGCTCTCAGCACGCTGGCAAAGAGCACCTCTTTGGTTTTCCACTTGGTATAGATCGTGCTGCGGGCGACGCCAGCGTCCTGAGCAATATCTTCCATTGTGGTCTTGTCATAGCCCTGTTGCAGGACGAGACGTATCGCAGCTTGTTGAATGCGCTGTTCTGTATTCATGATTTTAGACAAAATGACGATATTTGTCTAAATTGTACACAAGGTAAGGGTCACTGTCAAACTTCCGGCTACCTGTAAACCGTCACGCTTGCCATGAGATTGGACCTTTAACTACAATTAACGGCTCACTTTGGCCCATAGCGGTCAACTAAAGAAAGGCCGCTCACTATGGCTCTCACATCACGCATGTATGCCCGCACATCCGATCTGGAATCAATGAAGGACCTGCTGCGTGCTGCCAAGCGAGAATATCCGTGTGCAACCTTGTAAAGACTGGTCAACGCTGATCCATGCAGCTTATCGCCTTCAAATGATATGTTAGAGGATCAGGATAACCTTTTATACAGCGCTCCCCCAACAGACACACAAAAGCCGCCCAGATATGAGCGGCTCTTGGATTAACCAGTCAGCAGATACAGCCTATTCGCCAGCCACGTCTTCGAAGAGCACCCGCTGGATTGGAAAATCAACCACGGTTTGCTCTTCTGCATTCAACTGCGCGTAGAGGACATAGGCTTCACCCTCTCGCACGGCTGCCGTGGTTGGATTGACATTGCCAGTTTCAAAAATCCCGGTGACGGTGGCACTGACGAAGGCATCGGCACTTTCAAGGCGATAGACCTTCGCCGGATTATTGGTCACTACAACCAGCGTGCTCTCATTCAGGAATACAAGACCATCTGCGCCAGGGAACGTCTGCGCAGTTTCAATTCGTACAAATCCAGCCGGGTTCTCAAGCGGGATCTTGATCAGATAAGGCATCTGCACCGCGATCAGGAAATTCCCGCCTTCATGGTAAACGATTCCATTCAGCGCAAACTGTGTTGAAAAGCTCTCATGCTCAAGGAAGATCGATGCATTCCCCTGAGGATCAACCCGATAGATCACACCGGCGAAACTGTCCGTCACATAGGCGTTGCCCTGACTATCGACCGCGACATCGTTGATGAAGTGTTCGGGATCAGTGGGTGTCAACGGTCGGAAGTCGATCAGGTTGATATTCTCACCGGTCGTCAGGTCATAAATGCCCAGAAAACCTTTCATTTCCATATCGGTTGCCGCGACCAGCAGGCGGTTATTGGCTTCATCTGCTTCGATCCCCAGGGTGGGCGGAAGTCGATCGTCCATGACCAGCACCTCAATTGTGCCATCATCGGCAACAGTGCGGATCATCCCATCAGCCGTCGAACTGACGAGAAAGCGCTGATTCAGGGTGTCGTACTCTACACCTTCCGGAAACAGACCTTCACTCGAAATGACCACCCGATCCGGCAGGTCGGCCCCGGTCGGCTCCGGCGTGCCTTCCGGGGTCGCGTCCTGTGCAAACATCACACCGAAAGAGGCGACGATAATCAAAACCGCGTATAGAAACGCTCTGAATAGTTTGTGGTACATCATCATCCAGCCCCCTTAGTTTCCGGTGTAAGCCACGCGGTAAATGATGCCATTCGTATCTTCTGCAATCAGCAGCGATCCATCCGGCGCAATCACCAGCCCTGCCACACGGCCAAAATTAGCGATCTGTTCTTCGATCAGGAAGCCAGTCATAAAGTCTTCAAATTCGGTCGGCTGGCCGTTCTCGTCGAAGTGCAAACGCACGATCTTGTATCCTGACGGCGGGTTACGGTTCCACGAGCCACGCATGGCGATAAACACATCACTGCGGTAGTCCTCAGGGAACATCTCGGCTGTGTAGAACACCATGCCAATCGGGGCGCTGTGTGCGGTATAGGTCAGTACCGGCCCGACGGTCCGCTGACAGTACGCTGCACGTCCGATGCCACCGGGTGGGGGATTGGCGATAAACACATCCGGCTGCTGATCCGCAAAGCAGAACGGCCAGCCATAATTGTTATCCTGTACCAGTAAATTCAGTTCTTCCGGCGGCTGTTCGTTTCCACGCCAGTCAGAGCCATGATCCATCCCCCACATTTCACCCGTTTCAGGATGCCAGCCGAAACCAATGGTATTGCGAAGCCCTTTGGCAAAGATGACACGATCAGAGCCGTCCGGCTGTGCTTGAAGGATGGTCGCATTTTCAGGATTGCTCTCGGTACAGGCGTTGCACGTACTGCCAACGGTGATATACAGCATGCCATCCGGTCCGAAGGCGATGGTCCGATTAGGGTGCTGGCCGCCATCTGGCAGATCAGTAATCAGCGCGGTGGGCTGGCCGAGATTGTCACCACCGGCCCAATCTGCCACCAGAATTTCCCTATCTGCTGCAAGGAAAAGCTGATTACCGTTGAAGGTGATCCCGTGGACATAGGGCATGTCTGATGCAACCACGTTGACCTCTTGTGAATCCGCGACGCCATCCCCATCCTGATCAACCAGCGCGATCACATCTCCTTCAGCGCGGCGCGTGATAAAGATCGTGCCATCCGGGGCGACAGCCATCCAGCGGACATTGCCCAGATTTTGAGCGAAGATATTGACTTCAAAACCTTCTGGAAGCTGAAGGCGCTCTAGAAACTGCGGATCAAATGGCAGTGTCGTGGTGATGACGGCTTCACCCTCTATGGCATTTGACAGTCCCTGCGGGGTTTCCTGTGCAGCCGGGGGTTCCGGTGTTGGGGTTGCGTCCTGTGCAGCCACTCCAAATGTCAGCAGCACACCGCACAGCAGAATCAATAGGAACTTGAAGCTGTTTACAAAATGTTTTGTTCTCATTCCAGTCCTCAACCAACTCATCTTCACAGCGATCCGGGAAGAAACTTCCAGAAGCACTGTAAAACGTGCAGGTGAGTCTGTTAAAAGAAAAACATGAGTTCTAAAAAAGTGGCATGATCATCAGATTGACAGAGGAATGGCTACTGGTTACTGGTTACTGGCATCTGAAAAAAAAGAAACGGGAACGTGCAGCAGCGCGTTCCCGTTCCACCATCGTTTACACATGTATCACAGGCTACAGGCCCTGCTCTGCATCGGTCAGATCAGTGCTCGCCAGATCATCGATCCATGTCTGGGGAGACATAGCTGTCTTCGCGACATGAGCACCGCGATTGATGACCTGTATCCCCGTCGGAGAGCTGAAGAAGTACAGCAGCAGAAGCGCAATCAGCTTGATGGTAAGCAGCGACTCTCCAAAAAACAGGATGACGCTTAAAACCGTCAGTGTGGGGGGAAGCGTACCGGCCTTGGCCGCGCAGTGCGTCCGCAGATAGTAATCGCTGAAGTGCAGCATCCCCAAAGAGGCAAACAAGCGGAAAACCGCCCCCGTCAGCAGCAGAAACGCAATGATGATTTCAAGCAGACTCATGATGATTCCTCCCCATGACGAATACGCGCCTTGCCCCGTTCCGAGCGCTCAATATAGATACCAGTCAGGGACAGGCTAAGGAACCCGACAATCGCGGTCACAATCAGAACATCAATGAGCAGCGACTGATAGGTTGAAATCGCATGAACCAGACCAAACATCACGACATGTAAGGCAATCTGATCCCCGGCCATGGCACGATCTGCCAGATCCGGCCCGCGTACCAGCCGGATTGTGGTCAGCACCAGCGAAATGAACAGTAATGTGTTCGTAATTCCCAATACAACCTGAAAAGCAGGACTCATCGCATCACCTCCAGTAAACGGCGTTCCAAACCAGATTTAATGTCCTCCCGCATTCTGTCGGGATCTGGTACGTTGATGACATGGATATACAGCGTCTTTTTATCATCCGATACCGCCACGCCCATTGTCCCCGGGATGATCACCAGCAGATTATGAAAGAGAACCAGCTCAAGATCGGTCTCCGTAGCTAACGGAATAGCGATAATCCCCGGTTTCAGGTTCTTTTCATCCTGAAAGATCATCATACTTACCTGCAGGGTTGAGGTGACCACTTCAATGAAGTAATACAGGAGAAACCTGAGAAAGATCGGCGCCCGACGGACATACTGCTCCGCACTTTCACCCAACCACCGGCGCGACAGAATGATGATGACATATCCCAGTAAAAAACCACCAATGAGATCAATCGGTGTAAATGACTGGAGCGATGCCCACAACAAAGCCAGAATCAGGTTGATGGTGAAATAATTCATCGTTCCTCCTCCAGCAGCAGAATGGAAGACCGATACTGTGACGGATCGTATACATCCTGTGCGGCGTGGCTGGCGAGATTCGAGATCGGCTCCGCCAGAATGCCCATCGCGATAATCAGCACCGCCAGCAGGACAGTCGGGATATACAGGAACACCTGCCGCTTGTAGGGGATTTCATCATCATCGAGCATACGGACGTTGGCTGGCATATCCTTCCAGAAGACTTCATTCCAGATTTTAAGCATCGAATAGAATGTCAGCAGGCTCACCACCAGCGCGACAGCCACAATCACATACTGTCCAGCTTCCAGACCGGCACGGATGAGAATCATCTTCCCCCAGAAGCCGGATAACGGCGGGATACCTGCCAGTGACAGCGCAGCGATCAGGAACAGAACCGACAACCACCGGTGATTCTTGCGGAAGCCGCCCAGATATTTCAGCTTGTAGGTATCCCGAATCTCGTAGGCAATACCCGCGATGAAAAACAGTGCGGTCTTCGACAGGATGACATGTAACACAAAGACGATCGAGCCAGCCATCCCCATCTCGGTTGACAGCCCCAGCCCCATCAGCAGATAACCGATCTGGCTGATGACATGAAACGAGAGCAGGCGCCGCCATTCCCCCTGTGCAATCGCCCCCAACACACCCGCAATCATTGTGAACGCCGCCAGCGTCAGGATAAGCGGCTGAAGAAAGCGCACTTCGTTAGGGAAGACGACGACCAGCACCTGCCACATGGAATAGATGCCGATTTTCGTCAGCAGACCGCCGAATAAGGCAGTCACGGCAATCGGCGGCGTGTGATAGGAGGCTGGAAGCCAGTAGAACAGCGGGAAGATCGCGGCTTTGATACCGAATGCAAGCAAAAACAGCATCGTCAGCAGCGTTGTGATACCCGGCGCTGGGATATCCGCAAGTTTGACCGATAGATCCGCGATATTGAGCGTCCCGGCGACGGCATAGGTCAGTCCGGTCGCGATCAGGAAAATCGTGGAACTGATCAGATTGATCGCGACATACTTGATGCCGCCTTCGATCTGTCCGCGCTCGCCACCCAGCGTCATCAGCACAAAGGATGACAGCAGCATCAGTTCAAATGCGACATAGAGCGTAAACAGGTCACCCGTGATAAAGGCGAGATTGATCCCCATCAACAGAAATCCGATGAGGGGAAAGTAGATGAAACGCTCGCGATTAATGTCAATCGTGGCATACGAGTACAGGATGACGGCAAAGGCGACGATCGCCGTAACAAGCAGCATCAATGCACTGAGCATTTCGATGACGAAGGTGATTCCAAATGGGGCTGGATGTCCACCCATCTGAGAGACAATCATCGTGTCAGTGGTCGCGATGTAATACAGAATAAAACCACATGCGATCACATTTGCCAGCCCGCCAAGCCCAGCTACAATCCGCCGCCTTAAGCGTGTACGAAAGAATGCGCTCACCCCGATTAAAAAAGGGATGATAATTGGCAGCATTACCAGAAAAGACATTGCGTACTTATTCCTCTCGATCCGTGCCCTGTAAAGCATCAAGATCGTCCGTCTTGACAGCCTGACTAGCCCGATAACCCAATGCAATTGTGAATGCGAGTACCCCGAAGCTGATCACAATAGCCGTCAGAATCAACGCCTGTGGCAAGGGATCGGCCATGGCTTCACGGGGGACGTCGCCGATAATGGGGGCCGAACGTCTGGTAAGATCGCCAGTGGAAAAAATCAGCAGATTCACAGAATAGGTTAACAGTGTTAAACCTATGATCAGCCTGACAATACTGCGGCGCAGGATCATATATACGCCAGCCGCAAAGATCACACCCGCAGTCACCGCGAAAATCAGCAGCATCAGTTTTCGCCCCTTCTTCCTTCCTCTTCCATACCCATTACAATGGCCGATGTAATACAAAACACGACAATATAGACGCCAATGTCGAATAACAGTGACGTGCTTAGCTCTAATACACCAATATTCAGCGCGATCTGCTCACGATAAATTGAGGTCAGAAAATCTCCTCTCAGGAACAGCCCGATAAGGCCGGTCACAAATGCGATAAAAAGCCCGAAAAACACGCCCCGCAAAAAGTCGAAGCGCAAACGTGAGCGTACAACTTCAGGGCCATCCGCCAGTGTCAGCAGGACGACGCCGCTGGCCGCAACCAATCCGCCAACGAACCCCCCACCCGGCTGGTTATGCCCACGCAGCAGCAGCGCAATCGAGAAGAGGATGAGTACCGGCGTCATCGCCCGCGCCAGAAATTTAAAAAAGATCGACTGTGTCATGTGGTTTCCTTCAACGCCTCATCATCTCTATCGGTTTCAAGCGGTTCCATCTCCGGTCGCTCTGGTGGTTCCGGCGTCGCTTCGACAATCACAAAGCGCCCGCGCGGCTGATCAGCAGGACGCAGACGCAGCAGCGCAATGGTGCCAATCGCAGCAATTGCCAGAACCGTGATTTCAATCATGGTATCCATGCCACGGAAGTCCACCAGAATCACGTTCACAACATTGGTGCCATGTGCAATATCGACGGAGTTATCGAGATACCAGTCAGAGATTGAAGGCGAAATATGGTTGCTTCCCGTCGCCAGAATGAGAATCGTGATGGTTGCACCGCAGGTAATGGCGATACCGGTATCAAACACCCTTCGGCCACGGTTCCGCTGCGTGTTAAAAGCCTCTGGTAAGAAGTGGAAGGCCAGAACGAAGAGCGCAAACGTGATCACTTCAATCATCAACTGGGTAAGGGCAAGGTCTGGCGCACCGAAGAAGATGAAGAACAGCGCCAGCAGTGATCCTTCAATACCAAGGATGGTGATCGCACTCAGACGCCCCGGCGCAATACATCCAGCCACCGCCCCAATGATCAGCAGTGAGGCGAAACCTGCGACGAGAAAATCGAAATCCGCAAGCAGATTAGAAGGAACCGGCTCGATGCCTGCAACCAGCATCACACCGGCCACCGCCACCACAAAGACCAGGAAAATGATCATGATGTAATAGCGCAAACGGCCATTCTGCAAATGCGTTGTCACCCACATTGCAATATCTGGCAGGGCGGTAAAAAACATCCATTCGTAAATAGCGGCCAGATTGCCTTCAGGGATGCGGCGCACGATCAAAATCAGCGGACGCCGGATGACGAAGATACCGAAGCCGAGAGCAATCGCGGCCACACTCATGATGAGCGCCGGTGTAACCCCTTCATACAGATGCAGATGTACACTGACCGGATTCTGATAGATGGCGCTTGAAGCCGCGCTGACCAATGGATCAATCACCTGTGGCAGTAAAAACGGCAGGGACAACGTCCCCAGCCCCAGAACGAGCGGCGCACCCCATAACAGCGGCGACACTTCATGCGGCTCATGTGGCGGTGGGACTTCAGCCACGCCGAAAAATACTTCTCGCAAGACACGCAGCGCAATCGCAACTGTCAGCGCTGATCCAATAATGGCAGCCCCCATGAACAGCGTTAGCAGTATCGCTGGTTGACCCTCATTGAGTGAGGCCACCTTGAGCAGTTCTTTCGCCAGAAAACCCATTACAGGGGGAAATCCTGACATACTGATCAGCGCAATAAATGCACCCGCGAAGGTTAACGGCATCAGCCGCGCCAGATTGCCCAGGTCAGTGATCTGGCGTGTGCCGGTCGCATGGTCGATGCTGCCGGTCGCAAGGAACAACGCCGCTTTATACAGCGCATGTGCAAGAATCCCGATCACCAGCGCGTTACCCGCCGCTTCGCTGGATGTCCCCTGCAAGGCGACCAGTATCCCAAGCCAGCTTACCGTGCTGTAGGCAAAAATGGATTTGAGATCGGTATGAGACAGGGCAATCAGCGCGGCATACACAAAAGTGGTCAGGCCGACAAGCGTCAGAATCCACACCCACGCATCTGTGCCACTCAATACGGGAGTCAACCGCGCCAGGAGAAAAATGCCTGCCTTGACCATGGTTGCGGAGTGCAGATAGGTACTCGCAGGCGTCGGCGCTTCCATCGCACCTGGCAGCCAGAAATGCAGGGGGAATTGTGCGCTTTTTGCGAAAGCGCCGGTCAGAATCAGGAGTAAGGTGGGCAGATAAAGCGCATCAGCCTGAACCGTCCCCTGCTGCGTGAGGATCTCGGAGATCTGGTAGGTCCCGGCGATCTGTCCCAGCATCAGGAACCCTGCCAGCATCGCCAGCCCACCGCCCGCAGTGATCAGCAGCGCACGACGAGCGCCAGCGCGTGCGGCTGACTTCTCATGCTTGAAGCCAATCAGCAGATATGATGTCACGGTGGTAATTTCCCAGAACATGTATGTCAGAAGCAGGTTATCGCTTAAAACGATCCCCAGCATGGCCGACATAAACACGAGTGTGTAACTGGTAAAGCGCGTGAAATCACCGTCATCCTCAAAATAGCTGCTGGCATACATCAGCACCAGTACGCCAATTCCACTGATAATGAGGGCAAAGAGATAACCTAATCCATCCAGTGACAAAGCGACAGAGATGTCAAATGAGGGGACCCATGGGATATCAATGCGTTGAGGGGGACCAGTCGTTACGGCTGTGAACTGGCTGATTAAATACACAAATGTGAGGGCAGGGACAAGAATGGTTGCAAGAGCAAACCAGCGCTTAGATATTAAATAGAGACCTCCCCCCGCAAGAGCGGGAAAAGCAACTACAGCAATGAGTTCCATCGACACATCCTGTTATATGGTTATGCACATACATTAAATTCAACATTTTATGCTGCAATAAGCTTACATTTATAACAGACAGACCTGTGGAACTGCTGTTAGCGGTGTATAAGAACTAATTTTGATGCACGGCCTTTTGGCTACCACTGCCCATGGGACTGTGTAATTTAGCGACCCTCTGGCGGCGATTTGAGGCTGGCGGCACGATTATAACGGAAAAATCGGACAGGCGAAATAAAGTGTCATCGGCTGTTTGCTGCATACAGTTGATGCGTTCTGCCCGCCGGGAACATCTACAGGATGTCTATCAGGCCTCAGATATTACGCATTTGCTGCAACAGGATGGAAAGAAAGAGGAAAAATCCGGTATTCAGCAGCTTCAGCGAGAAGCGGTGGA
>CAYNDH010000008.1:0-7385 GCA_964395665.1 uncultured Anaerolineaceae bacterium | reverse complement strand
TGGAACTGTGACTGCTGTGCGTTCAGGAGCGGGTTCAGATCGGGTTCCGAGCAGGCCGGTGCATGATTGATTCTTGACAACGATGCAGCAGCCCGTTGCAGGCGGAGCTTCCGGCTGGGTAAACCCCGCATAATGAGGTGTTGTCGAAATCAGGAGTACAGCCTAAGGTTATAGGGTACCTTATAAGGAGGACTACATGAAACGTTTTGCTATTTTGTCTGTTTTCTTCTTACTGACACTTGCTGTTATGCCCGGTCTGGCGCAGGAGGATTTACCGCCGCTGACCGAAGAATATACAACCGAAGACGGTCGCCTTACAGTCCAGTTTCCGTCGGACTGGGTGGCGGTCGAAGATGACCTGGTATTTGTCATCCACCAGGACGCCATGCCAGAGTTGGAAGCTACAGATACTGTCACCGAAGGGCATCTGGCAATGGGTGTGTTCTGGCCTGCCCTCTTCGCTGATTTAGACCTGAGCGAAGATGTCTCAGCACAAGAGGCAATGGATGTCGTGCTGCCATCCGTTGGCGCGGATGCGACCAATGAGATCACACCGTATGAGACTTCAGCCCTTTCCGGCCTGTCGACTGTAATTAACGATCCGGATGGTGGTATGCCTGCACAGGTGATCGCGCTGGAATTCGAGACGGGTACCGTGCTGATCATCTTCAGATATGCAGCCGATTTTGAAGACAATCGTGAAGCATATCTGGCACTGAGCGATCATCTGGTGAGCGGTGTGAGCTTCGACGGACAGTCTGCGGCGGCTGAATCAGCGCCGAATACCGTCGATGAGGATGAAGTAATACGCCAGTGGGCATCCCGCGTCACCGGCTCCAGCCAGTACGGAACAGATCAGTGGGGATTCATGCAGGCGGCTGGCGCACCGGATACACCAGAATGCGGTGATTACGGGACCGCGTGGGCATCATCAGCAAGCGACGGTGTTGAGGAACTTGTGCTTGAGTTCCGGTATCCGGTGATCCCGCAGGAAATCAACATTTACCAGAATTATAACCCCGGCGCGATTGTGGCGGTGGAGCTGGGCAATACATGGACAGGCGATGTCTTCGAACTGCCAGACAGCGCCGATCCTGTCGACAACACACCCTGCCCCGGTGTCTTTACCGTCCCGGTTGAGGGTATTGAAACGGCGGTGAATGTAGTCACCCTTTATCTCGACCAGTCGGTCACACAGAACTGGAACGAAATTGACGCCGTGGAACTGGTCGGTGAACCGGATAGTGCCCGGTACGAGAATGAAGTACGTCAGTGGGCATCTGATGCCACTGGGAGCAGTCAGTACAGAGAAGAGGATTGGGGCTTCATACAGGCAACCGGCGCACCCGATGTTGAGTCCTGTGGCGATAATGCGCTGGCATGGGCATCGGCTGTTCGCGATACAGAAGAAACCCTTGAACTCTACTTCGATCAGGCGGTCATCCCGTGGCGGGTTGACATCCACCAGACCTATAATCCCGGCGCCATTATCGCAGTGGAACTGGTGAATAGTGAAACCGGTGAAGTGATCGAACTGGAAAACAGCGCCGACCCAGTTGGTAACACACCCTGCCCCGGTATCTTCTCGATCTTTATTGAAGGTGTGGAGACACCAGTCAACGGTGTGATCATCCACCTCGATCAGAGCGAGGTCAGAAGCTGGAATGAGATCGACGCCGTGGAGTTGATCGGCGAAGCTGTCAGTGAAGATGATTAGGAAGCTGACGCCGCGAACGACCAATAAGCAGTGATCATTCTGTCGTAACAAAAAATGCGTGTGCCGGATGTCCCTCTGGCACACGCATTTTTTGCTGATATATATTACTCACGCAGCGCCTGTCGTCCGCTGGATGGTGCGGACCGGAGCAGCGGGCGTGTGCGGTGTCGAGCTTTCTTTCGGCTGACGCAGCAGGCGCAGGGCGTTGACGATGACCAGCAGCACAGACAGTTCGTGGATCAGCATACCGCTGCCCATGTGAACATGGCTGGTCAGCACGCCGATAATAAGCCCGATCACGGTCACGAGTGCGATCAGCACATTCTGCCGGATATTGCGCAGCGTCGCCTTCGAGAAGCTGATCGCAGTGGGCAGTTTCAACAGGTCATCGGCCATCAGCGCCATATCCGCTGTTTCGATGGCGACATCTGTACCAGCGGCGCCCATCGCAATACCGATGTCAGCCGCTGCCAGCGCCGGAGCGTCATTGATACCATCGCCCACCATCGCCACCGTATGTCCTTCGCGCTGCAAGTCGCGGATAATCCGCAGCTTGTCATCAGGCAGCAGACCGGCATGGACTTCTGTAATCCCCACCTGCACGGCAATCGCGTGCGCAGTCTGCGGATCATCACCAGTCAGCATCGCGATCCGTTTCACGCCGCTTGCATATAACTGCCGCACCATTTCGGGGGCATCGGCCCGTATGGTATCCATGACACCCAGAACACCAACCACTACGTCATCAACGGCCACCAGCACCGCCGTTTTACCCGTGCCGCTTAGCTCATCCAGTGAGGCAAGCGCATCGCCGCTGACGGTGATCCCGTGGTCGCGCATTAACTGTGCCGTGCCAACGGTGACAGTATGCCCAGCGTATGCGGACTGTATCCCCTTGCCGGTGAACGTTTCGAAGCTGTCCGCTTCGGGGATGATCTCGAACTGGCGTGAGGCTTCCATAATGGGCCGCGCCAACGGATGTTCCGAACCTGATTCGGCAATCGCCGCCCACCACAGCACATTCTGCTGGGCGGAGGTCCAACCGGGTGTTGAGCCTGATGTCCGACCGTCAGCCGCTGCACCCACCGGATGCGGGACGCTATCGAGTGTCCGAATATCGGTCAGACGCGGTTTACCGGCGGTCAGGGTTCCGGTTTTATCCAGCGTAACAGCGGAGATTTTGCCTGCATTTTCAAGATACTCTCCACCCTTGATTAAAATCCCCGATCTGGCGGCGGCTCCAATCCCGGCAACGACCGATACCGGTGTCGAAATGACCAGTGCGCCTGGGCAGGCGATCACCAGCAGTGTCAGGGCTAATTCAACGCTGGATGTCATCAGATAAGCGACGAAGCTTAGTACGATGATAGCTGGTGTATACCAGCGCGCAAAGCCTTCGATAAAGCGCTGCGTGGGGGCTTTTTCATCCTGTGCTTCTTCCACACGGCGGATAATACGGGCCAGCGTCGTATCTGCCCCGACACCCACAGCGCGCACTTTCAGCAGGCCGCTCTGGTTCACGGTTCCAGCGTAAACGGTATGCCCGGCGACCTTCTCTTCAGGCATCGATTCACCCGTAATCGGGCTTTCATCAACGCTGGAGCGCCCATCGGTCACTTCACCGTCAACCGGGATCTTCGCACCCGGCTTCACCAGTACGGTCTCCCCCATCCCGATCTCATGCGGCAGGACTTCGATCTGCTGTCCATCACGCAGGACGAGCGCTGATCCCGGATCGAGTTCGAGCAGATCCTGCAAGACACGGCGTGTATAGCCCAGTGCGCGGGCTTCAAGATAGGCACCGAAGATAAACAGGAAGGTCACAGCGGCAGCTTCCCAGTATTCACCGATGATCAGCGCACCACTGGCGGCAATGGTGACCAGCAGCTCGATGCTGAAATGACGGTTGAGCAGGCTGCGCCCCGCCCGCAGCGCGATGTCCGACCCGGCCAGCAGTGCAGCCGCGATCATCAGCACATCGTGCAGATGAGCCAGGGCCGGGATACGCTCGAAAAGCAGTGCAAGGACGATGAGGATCGCGCTGGCAATCGTCAGGAACTGGCGGCGCTGCTTTGGATTATCCATAAAGGTTATGAGGGCATTCACTTTGCAAATCTCCTGAGAAGAGCATGGCCCCGGATCTGGTGGGGCCATGCTGATGTGCGGAATTAGTAACGAGCAACATTGGCCTGATAGCCAAGCGACGTGACGATTTTGGCGAGTTCATCCGATGTGATGACTTCGGGATTATGTTCTACTTCGATACGTCCCGTATTGAAGAATACCCGTGCATTCTCGACACCGGGCTTCACCTTCAGACCCTTCTCGATCCTGGTGATGCATGACGGGCAGGTTAACTCTGAGCTTCTGAGGATGGTTTTCATGAGAGGGCTTTCCTTTGTTTTCATCTGTATTCGATCATTGAATACAGCATAGACCAAAGGAAAGCTTCGTTACATGATCTGGATCAGTTTAGTGCAGTGGTTTTGAAAATCGATTTAAAACCGTTTCGCGGGGCTAAGATTATGCAGGACAGCCACAGCAGTTGATCAGTCTTCAGCGGCAATGCTGGCAAGGGCATTCTGATCAGTCACCGCCACCCACTGCCTGCCGCTCTGGATCAGGCCGTCCCGCTGGAACTGGCTCATGATACGGCTGGCGGTTTCGGATGTGGTGCCGGTCATCTGGGCGATGTCATCACGGTTGAGGGGCATCTGGATCAGCAGACCGACATCGCTGGCTTCGCCCAGTTTTTCGACCAGTTTGAGAAGCACATGTGCGATACGCTTTTCGACGGAGTGGGCGCTCAACTGGCGCAGCATCTCGTAAGCATCCTGTAAACGTCTGCTGGTGATGTCGAGCACTTTCAGCGCGATATCCGGATGACGGGCTAACAGAGCGCGAAAATCTTCGGCGGTGATCCGAAGAACACAGATGGAAATCTGCGCCTGCGCGGTATCGGCATAAGTCTCCGATTCGAGTGCGGACAATGTCCCGAAGAAATCCCCCTGTGAAAGCACATCGACCATGACATCCTGCCCGGTGATGGCATGACGCAGCAGCTTGACCTGTCCACTGGCGACAATGTAGAGATAGGCCGCAGGATCTCCGCTGAAATAGATCGTCTCACCAGCATCATAGCCATATTCATGAAAGAGCTGATTGATCTCAGCCACATCTTCATGGGACAGATGCGCGAAAAACGGGACGCTGTGCAGGATCGTCAGGCGCATATCCAGATCGCACATATGGATCTCAACCGGTTCAATTCTGACTGGGGATGTTCTGCGCTTCGACACAACTGACTCCTGAAACTCACAATTGTCTTCTCATCATAGCGGTGGTCGCGGTATCTGACCAGCATCCAGCGTTAGCGGCGCGATGTAATGCAGCAGTCTCACATCATAAGCTTACGAAAGCGTTTGTCATATTCATCTGATGGGTTGTACACTAGAGTACATCTGACCTCTTGTAACAAGCCGGCAGGACAAATCCTGTTGCTGCATTTCACGTGATGAAAACCCTTCCGCCTCTCAACCTTGAAGCGCTTGCAGATCAATTCGACATCAGTCTCCACCCGACCTGTTTCCCGTTAAACTCAATGCCTCTTTTTTATCTGATGATGGTGCGGGATCTGACCGATGGCGATGAAGAATCGCTGCATATGATCCATAAAGCAGTCCCCAGGATCAGCAAGCTGGTCCGCTGGAGTGGGCATCTTGCCGAATCGAGCAGCCACTACCCTGATATTATTCACACGCGGGTGGAGCAGCAATGCGCTTATCTGTATGAAGTTATCGATACACCACAGATACGCTTCGATGTGGAGAAGATCTGGCTGGCGGAATTGTGTCTGTATCGCCATCAGCGGCTTGAGAGCTTCGCCCATGATCCGACACAGGAGATACCGGAAACCGGCCTGCTGAGGTTGCTGCAACTGTACGCCATCAATCATTTTCTGTATGCACAGGCGATCAGCAGCATCCTGTCACTGTATGAGCAGCGCCGCACAACGAGAAACAGACCGCAGGATTTTCACCCCAGGCAGAATATCCCTTCCGTCATCCGCCAGTGCGTCTCGATAGTATTTCAGATTAACGATCTGGTGGACGCCCTCTGCGATGTCGAAAGCGATACCGAAGAGGACAAAACTTCCCCACTGATCAGTATTGCGCAGCAGCATACACTCGATTCACAGGACACTGGACGCTTAATCCGGTTGATCCCCGCCAGTCTTCAGCAGCAGCTCACCCGTCTGCCACTTTCGCCCATATGTCACCGGAATGTCCAGATATATGCCGCGCATCTGGTGGATATTCTGAATGGCAGACTGACAGCGGCGCGTGATGCGTAGCATCATGCCAGCGACCTACTGAAGCCGCGACGCCCGCTTTACCCGCTGTTCTGGCGAGCGCTCGAATTGTTCACGGATCTCATCCGAGACGACAGTGGCACTGCGCCCGTGGAGATAACGGCTGTGCTGACGGACAACATGCGCCAGCGCTGGCCGTGAAACGCGGTGTTCAGGAAACGTCCTAAGCGTGAACGGCGCCAGTGACTGCCCGTTATTGAGCATCTTGATTGCCATGTGATAAGCAGGCAGGTTGACCATATCATCCACATTGAACACGGGATACATCTCGCGGGCGACGAATTCAGCGTCACGCTGCCCCACCTGAAAAGCGCACATCGTCCCGACATTACCCGTCACAGCTTCGCGCATGCTCTCACTAAGCTGTACCATATACTGGTTTGCCAGCACCAGACCCAGGCCATATTTCCGGCCTTCAGAGAGCATGGTCGCCAGCCCGCTCGTCGCGAAGTTCTGGAACTCGTCAATATACAGATAAAATGGCACACGGTCAGAAACCGCCTGCTGTGTCCGCTCAAAAAATGAGATGAGCATCCGCGATACAAGGATGAATCCAAGGAAATGGCTGTTGAAAGCACCGATTTTACCCTTGGCGAGATTCACCAGAAGGATCTTCCGGTTATTGACCACATCCGTGAAGTTCAGTGTAGTGTGAGACTGCCCGATAATATGCCGGACGATCGGATCAGTCACGAAACGGCTGAATTTGCTGGTGATGTAATCGAGAACCTCACTCTTATGGAAATCAGTCTGCCCTTCAAAGATCGTTTTCCAGTAATTTTCGAGCACCACATCGGTCCCCAGCGCCCGGAGTGCGCGGGCATACTTCTCATCAGAAATGACGCGCAGCACATCAATTAAGGTCGCCCCTTTCAGGTTCATCGCCGTCTGCATGGCTCCGCGCACTGCCTGCTCAAAGCGTGGGCCGACAATCCCCGTGTGATTGGGATCATACATGCTGTACATCAGGCCGATAAAATCGGATACCGCCATATTTCGCGCAACCGCGCCTTCAACATCAAGCAGATTGATCCCAACCGGACGCTCAATATCCCCCGGATCAAACAGAATGACATCGGCTGCCCGTTCCGGCGGAATACGTGCCAGCATCGCTTCGATCAGATCGCCGTGGGGATCAATGATCGCGACGCCGTGGCCCTGCTCGATGTCCTGCAGCGCCATGTTCTGAAGCAGTGTTGTTTTACCAGTCCCGGTACGCCCAACGACATATACATGACGCGTGCGATCAGGGTAGGCGAGTTTTACAGGACTGGATGCCCTGCGCCGCTCGACCGC
>CAYNDH010000007.1:60717-65284 GCA_964395665.1 uncultured Anaerolineaceae bacterium | reverse complement strand
GCACATCGGCATCCACCAGCCGATGTTGCAGCATCCGCAAGTCGATATCCCGCAGTGCGACCTCATCAATCACCGCCTGCGCCGCCGCGACAGCCGCGACACCGCCGAGATTCTCAAGGTCAGCCTGCATCCGGATGGCGGGCAGCGCATCATGGGTGGCGGAGATCGCCTTGCCGACCACCAGCACATTATCCAGTGTGCGCGGCAGCAGCGCCCGGTACGGGATTTCGATCTCCAGATTCGGCGGGATCAGGCCGATTCGCAGCCAGTCCGACGCCGTATGGCCTTTGACATCGTGATTACTGAAGGGGATATTGACGACATCTTCCCATTGGCGCTGGCGCATCTGATCGGTCAGCGTCAGCACCACGTCAGCCTGAATGTGACGGCTCTCGCGTGGGGCGATATAGATGCCGTGATCGTGCATCTGCTCTTTACTGCCGCGCCGACGTCCGGCAAGGATGGCGCGGGTGTAATCTTCAATATTGGAGACATCGACCGTGCTGGTGAAGTGATTGCGCGTCAGGCCCGGTCTGGGGAACTGTGCCAGCGCATACCACATGCAGATATGATCGCGATCATGGCCGTAGACGAAATCCGCACCGGCAAACGCGGCCACATCACCGTCTCCGCTGGCATCGATGATCACTTTAGCGCGGATCAGGGCTGGGCCGGTGCGCGTGGCGACGATCACACCGGTCACGGCGCGGCCTTTGACCAGCGTCCCGATGACGAAGGCATTCGACAGCAGCTCGACCCCGTGCGACTCGGCTTCATTCAGCAGGGCATAGGCTTTGGCTTCGATATTCCACTTGGGGATCAGCCCTTTCGGACGCGGCTGCTGAAGCCGGATGTGCATCGCATCGACCAGCGCCATCGTACTGGCGGAAAATCCCCGGCGGCGGCCAAACCAGTAGCTGTGGACACCGCCATAAGTCCCGGTGCCGCCCAGCCCGGGATTCATCTCGATGATGGCGGTTCGCATCCCGGCGCGGCCCGCCGTGATCGCCGCCGTCGCGCCGCTGGTCCCGCCGCCGACGATGAGGACATCCAGTGAGCGGAGTTCTGTCAGCATCCGCGCCTGTGCGGTGACGCGCTGGTATGAACGTCCGCGCTGTGGGCTGTACGGTTCGCGGAGCTGGTCGCTGTCTTCGCCGCGTTCGCTGTTTTCGCCATTTTCACCCGCTTCACCTGCTGTCAGATCGGTGATGAGCAGGCGCTGGTCAGTGTCACTTTTTATGATGGCCGGGGATGTCTGGGCGCGGCTTTTCGCCTGATCCCAGTGCTGGACGATCCAGTCACCCAACGCCGCGCCGATCGCGCTGGTGAAGGCGGGATCATAAAAGGCGTCCGGTGATCTGTTATCCAGCGGCACGGCTTCATTCAGATACCAGAGACCGGGGATGCTTCCGGCAGCGGCATTGATCTGAAGCGCGTCGGCGGTGAAATCGCGGCTCCATGCCGGCTGATGTGCTGTCAGTCGTGATGTATGCATTCCATGAAGCTCGTAACTCGCACCAGACAGATAGGCCGATGCAAAGGCGGGCACGCTGCGGATCAGTTCGGCGGCCAGCGCCATTGACGTATGCCGTGCCCGTGTCTCGCGGGATGAGAGACCGAAGCCGTCTGGTGTGCCGAATGCCGGTGTACCGAATGCCGGTATACCGAATGGAAGCTCAAGCTGGCATTCGACCAGTAGATGCCCCTTGTCGCGATAGCCCTTGTGCAGTGTCACCGGCAGATCATTCATGAAGCGCGGGACGGTATCAAGCTGATCGTCGCGGACGCCGTCGAATTCCAGCGTGCGTTGGAAGAGCGCGGTTTCCGGCTGCGGCTCGAAGTGTTCCCCGGCCAACCGTGCGACCAGCGCCGTCTCTGAGGCGTCGATCAGCAGGTCGCACAGGATCACCTGCCGCCCGGATTTATTGCCGATGATAACACCCTGAAGCTGACCATCTGGCGCGAGAATATCGGTCACCAGACTGGCATACAGGATTTTGACACCTGCCCCTAACAGCACTTCTTCCAGGTGCAGTTTGACGGCGTCCATGTTCAGCGGGTATTCACCGGGGCGGATGGACGACTCGGTGGTGATGCTCCCTGCTGCAAGCAGCGTGGATTTCAGGAGTGGGGGCAGCACCTGGCCTTCATGGACGGTGATCCACGGGCGCAGGGTGGCGGTGAGTTCGCGTCCGGGATAGGTGCGCGGCTCGATCAGCGTGACGCGGCGTCCGGCATGGGCAAGGGCCAGCGCTGCGGCGATCCCGCCGAATGATCCACCGATGATCAGGGCGTCACAGGTGGCTAAAACCGGAAGGCTGGTGTTCGGTGCATTAGGGTCATAGGTCATATTCACAGGGAGATTTCACTTTGTTTCAGGCTGTCGGATGCGTTTGCAACCTCTTATGATCCCATGAACGGCAGGCGGATACAACGACCAATCAGCCCTGTGGAATGCGGATCGGGCCGACCGGCGCTGATGTTTCAAAGCGGGCAGGTTGGTTACAATCAGGGTGATGACGGCGCGGGAAGTGTACCACCGACGGACGCCCCTCCATGCGACGTATATCTGGTAGGGATAACGACATGCAGGCATGTTTATGCATTGTCCGGCGTTTTCATGAGATGCAATGGAAATACCTGCTTTTGAAAAGCGGGAATCCCTGCTCTGCTTTAAATGAACGATAAAAGGAATGATGCTATGCCGATCTCTGACGAACTGGCTGTATGGTTCATAAAAGCGAAAGACATCCTGTCCGCAAACCGCATCACTGTAGACGGTTATCGCTATACCGTGCCCTCACTGGATAATCAGGATTTTGGCCGCAAGGATTACGCCAATCAGTTTATGTGGGACTCGTGCTTTCACGCGATTGCGTGGCGCTGGATTGACCCACAGATGGCGCGGGATGAGCTGATCGCGCTCACTGCGCGACAGGTGCAGGAGGGGCCGGACGCCGGGATGATCCCGCACTGCAATTACTGGCGTGGGGGCGGGGCGTGGATGTGGAATACCGACGAGCGCAGCGCGATCACACAGCCGCCGCTGATTGCGGTCGCGGCGATGCTGGTTTATCCCCACAGCCGGGACAGCCATGACCGTGCCTTTCTGGAGACGATCTACAGCCGCGTGCTGGCCTATCATAACTGGTTCGACCGCCGCCGCGATCCTGATGGCGATCATCTGGTCGCACTGATTCATCCGTGGGAATGCGGCGGGGATGCACTGCCGCGCTGGGATGGCCCGATGGGAATCGATCATTTCACCCATGAGAACGGACGCCATGCACGGCATGAGCTGGCGAAGGTGATCATGGATCATCAGACTGACGTCAGCGCATTGACCGAAATTGGATCATTTGTGGTTGAGACGATGGAATATAACGCGATCCGTGTGGCCGATCTCGAAGCGCTGGCGGAGATCGCGGAGCTTCTGGATAAAGCAGATGAGGCGGTGGCACTCCGGCAGCGGGCTGAAGCCGTCCGGGAAGCATTCCGGGCGAAGATGGTCTTTGATGGCCTGCCATATGATCTGAACGGCGCGGCGGAAACACCGATCAGAACGGACAGTGCGGCACAGTTTATGACGCTGTTCGGGGGATGCCCGACGGAAGAACAGGCGGCGGGATTGGTCGAGCGGCTGCGCGAGTCGCGCTTCTGGACAGCGTATCCGGTGACGACAACGCCGACGGATTCGCCAGCCTTTGCGCCGGATGTCTACTGGCGTGGGAATGTCTGGCCGTGTGTCAACTGGCTGATCTTCAGCGGCCTGCGCCGATACGGGTATCACGATCTCGCACGGGAACTGGCGGAGCGCAGTTTCGAGCTGATTCAGAAGTCCGGCTTCTGGGAATATTATCACCCGATCACCGGCGAAGGACTCGGCGGCGGGACGTTCAGTTGGGCGGCGGTGATGCTGGATATGATGGCACAGGTTGAGGATGCAGGCTGACGGCGCGGGCTGACGGCGCGGCGTCGGATGATGTGTAAGCGCTGAAAAAGTGTGCCGCGATCACGGCTTCTGTGTCAGAATAAGGATGATCCTTAGGCGTTGTTTTCGCTGTTTTGTGCGTTATGCGGTCAGCAGAGGGACACACGAACCATGAGCTTTGGAATCTACCTTAACGAAGATGAGCAGGCCCTGCGTGATGTTCTGACGCGTTCGCCGGTTATCGCGATTGTCGGGCGGTCAGATGATCATTATTACAGCAGCTATGAGGTCGGCGAGTATCTGAAGGAACACGGCTTCAAGGTGTACAGCGTCAATCCCACAATTGAAGAGATCGACGGCGAGCCGGTTTACGCCTCACTGAAGGACATCCCGGAACATGTGAATATCGTCGATGTCTTCCGTAATTCGCGCTATTTGCAGGAAGTGGTGGACGAAGCGATTGCAATCGGGGCGGATACCGTCTGGGCACAGCAGACGGTGATCGACGATGTGGCCCGCGCCAAAGCGATTCAGGCTGGGCTGAACTTCGCGCAGGATCTGTGTATCCGCACCGAGCATGAAAATCTTCTGCGTGATTTGCAGCAGTAGACCTCACCCCTCAATCCCCCCGGCGCG
>CAYNDH010000007.1:55975-60617 GCA_964395665.1 uncultured Anaerolineaceae bacterium | reverse complement strand
CGCGGTAGGACTGCGCGGCAGAGAGGGGACGTAAAGATCTGTTGTGTGCTTTATGCCCGGTATTCATTTGCGGAAGTGCCATTCGCGGATCTCGATCCTGGCGCCGTCAAGGGCGTGCTGAAGCTCGGCTTCGCTTTTGAACTTCAACTGACTGAGGCGGCGCACTTCCACCGAAACCGTTAGCTTGTCCTCTTCAAAGATCCACGGGCGGACGACAACGGACTCATCTGCCCGCTGCATGACGCGGATCATCTCCCCATCCGGGCTGGGGGCGATGTCCAACTCACGTTCGCGCTCTGGGAGTTCGCGGCGGCACAGGATCAGCGAGAGGCGGTCTGCCCAGCGGACGAACGAATAGGCCGTCTCGACTTCCTTTTTGGTATATCCCAGTTTTTTACGCCAGTCATCCTGTGCTGTGCGCTGACGATCCAGAAATTCATCCAGTCTGGCATCTTCTCCGCGCATCGGCTCGTACAGGAAGCTGTTGTGCATCGAGATCAGCAGCGCGATCCACAGCCCCTGACGATAAGCGTTATCGATCACAAGCTGCGCCTGCATCCGGGCAGTGTCCAGTTCGGCCTGTGCAAAATCGAGCGGTGCGCCGATGTCGGTCAGGTGCGTGGTCTCCGACCAGAACATCTCCTGATCGTCGTGCTGCGCGGTGGCGATGATCAGTTCCGTCCAGCGCGGCACGCGATCCTTTTCGCGCCATGCTGCGATCAGAATCGCCGCCAGATTCGCGTGCGACCGCTGGTAGATGACTTCCCATCCATCTTTAAGTGAATTGACAATCATGCAGGTTTGTCCATGCAGGTTTATCCATGCGAGTTGATTGATCTTTTCCCTCATCAGTATAGGGGACATCAGCGCACAGCGCCGCATCTGCTTACAGAGGGCTAATCCAGAGGAGACATCAGGCCTTCGGCTTTGTCACATTCGGACCGCGCTGCATAAAACTGTTCAGATGACTGATGAACAGACACATCATTTACGGGATCAGCGCGAACAGCGGAAAAAAACCTGAGACTGTCCTATGGCCGTTCTCTGATGTACAAATGCTTTACGTATGATGTACCAAAAGAAGCTGAGGCGACATGGAAACGATCAGGGTCCAGCCCGCTGCGCTGGGATTGTCTGAGGCCGTCGAGCCGATTCTGAGGTCACTGCCGCAGTGGTTCGGTATTGAAGAAGCGACGCAGATGTATATCCGTGATGCGGGGGCAAACCCGACACTGCTGGCGATGGACAGTGAGCGCGATGATCTGCCGGTGGGCCTGCTGACACTGTGGACGCACAGCCCAACAGCGGCGGAGATCTATGTCATGGCCGTGCTGCCAGAATATCACCGGCGGGGCGTAGGGCGTCTGCTGCAAGCGGCGGCGGAAGATCACCTGCGGGCTGAGGGTGTGCGTTTTCTTCAGGTGAAAACACTGAGCGACAAACATCCTGATGAAGGCTATAAGAAAACCCGCGCTTTTTACTTCGCAATGGGTTTCACCCTGCTGGAAGAATTTCCGGATCTGTGGGGCGAACATAACCCGTGCTGGCAGTTGATCAAGGTGCTGTAACGCCTGAGCGGATCAGCGCCGTGGTGATTTAGGGCCAAAGCGGAACGCCGCCAGCACTGCCCCCGCGATTGCGCCGCCCACGATGGTGATAAAAATATCAATTGTCGGGAACAGCAGGCCGACAATAATCCCGACTGCCGCCCCGACCAGTGCCAGAACCGCGATCCAGTATTCCGGTTTCATATCTTCATCCCTGTTTGATGCTGCTTTACAGACTGTGTACTTCATCCGCGCATCAGATGCAAACCGTAAATGCGCAGCTTCGGCACAGGTTGCACCCATGTGACAGGCGAATATCAGTTTGCAGCCAAATATGCCGTGAAATATGCTAATATTCAATAACATGACGACAATAGAATGATACCGTGAGGAAGAGGCATGGCCGCAGATCCTAAAGCGATGGTCAAGGAAGGGATTCGGCTTTACAAGGCGAATCAGAAAGCCGAAGCACGCGCTATCTGGGAACAGGTGACCGAACTGGACCCGTATAACGAGCAGGCGTGGCTGTGGCTGAGTGCTGTGGTTGAAAGCCCTGAAGATCAGCGCGTGTGCCTTGAAAATGTGTTGTTCATCAATCCCGATAACCCGAACGCGAAGAAGGGTCTGGCCGCACTGGATGCCAGGAAGCCGCCGCTGGACTCAACAAAGTCTGGCGGAAGCGGTTCGTCACCCTCACCGTCAGCACCGCCAGCACGCCCCGCTGCCCCGCCGATTGCGACCAGCAGCTCCAGTACAAGCTTTGTCCCGCCAAGCACGCCACCGGAAGTCTATGATGACTGGATCGGCAGCCTGAATCTGCCCAACAGCGGCAAACAGGAAAGCAGCAAAAGCGCCCCGGCGGATACATGGACCGTCCCGGATGATCTGCCGTCTACGTCGCCGTTTACGACCACTGACTTTGATGATGCCGATTCTGTCAGCCCTTTCAGCACATCTGACAGCGCCGATACCAGCCTGTTTGCTGATGACGATGATAATGGCGATTCGTATCAGGTCTTCACGCCATCCAGTTCAGCGACTTCAGCGCCGAGTTATACACCGAGTGATGATCTGGGCGCTGATGATCTGCGGGCGCTGATGGCTTCGGATGATGATGATTTTGACGACGACGATGTCTTTTCATCATCACCCGCATCATCCAGTTCAGCAGCGGCTTTCCATGATTACTCGCTGGATGACGATGATGATGACGTCTTCAGTGACGATTTCGGGACATTTACTCCCAGTCCATCCGGGGCGGCGTCTGCGTCCAGTCAGCGGAGTTCCAGCCAGCGGAGTTCCGGCCAGCGCGAAGAATATGATCTGGGGGATGATCCCTTCAGCTCGACACCCTTCCCAGACTCGAGGCTGCCGAAGACCAATCCCTTTACAGCGGATACACTCGATTTCGATGATGATGCGGTCCTGGGTGGATCAGATCATGCAGCCTATGGTTTTACGACGCTCGGTGAAGATGCTGATCCTGCCGAATATTTCGCCATGATCCCGGACTCGATCAAGGCGCGCCAGCTTCCCGGAAGTGATGAGAAATATCCGGTGCTGCTGCGGCTGATGTTCGTCGTGCTGCTGCTGCTCAATCTCGGCGCGGTAATCCTGCTGGTCGTTCAGATGGTGCTGTAGAGGGATTTGAATATTCCAAAATCAGGTGGTCGGCAGGCCGCCGAATTCGGGCGAATTTTCTGTGATTGCGGGGATAGACAAAAGCGGTGCTTATTGCTATGATGCTAACCTACACCGACCATGAATAATGAGAGAAACAGGAACATCCTGCAATGGCGAATCATAAGTCAGCGCTGAAGCGCATCCGGCAGAACGAGAAGCGTCGCCTTTACAACCGCGACTTCCGTAACCGTGCCCGGACTCTGATCAAGAAGGCCCGTAGCTCCATCACCGCTGCCAATCCGAATGAGGCTGATGCCGAAGCAGCAACCCGCGCCGCGATCCGCGATCTGGACAAGGCCGCCAGCCGTGGTATCCTGCATCCGCGCAATGCTGCCCGCCGCAAGAGCCGCCTGATGAAGCAGCTTGCTGCAATGAAGTCTGCCGAATAGTCAACTGACCGACCGGCATATTAGCTGAATCCGCAGCATTCGAACCGACCGCAAGGCCGGTTTTTTCATTTTGCCTGTTTGACGATCTCGGGATGCACTTCGGGGATTTCGAGCTTGTAGCCGACGCCGCGCACCGTCTTAAGCCGCCGTGGGAATTTGCCATCGCCTTCCAGCGCACGCCGAATCCAGCGGATATGCACATCCAGCGTGCGGGTATCCCCCAGATAATCGGTCTGCCAGACGGTCTCCATCAGGCTTCTACGGTCAAGCACTTCATTCGGATGCCGCAGGAAGAATTCCATCAGGTCAGCCAGCTTGGGTGTGAGTTCAGTCTCATGGCCGAAAGCGGTGAGGATGCGGCGGTCCAGATTCATGGTGAAAGGGCCGCAGTCCAGCAGCTCGTCCTTGGCGGTCCCCAGCAGGCGTTCGATATTGCTGATCAGTTTGCGCGATGTGATGGACGCCGTCATCACGATATCAGCCAGGCTCTCAGCGGTCGGTTTGCCGGGGTAGAGGTGGATCAGCGGTACTTTCGGGAAGCTGGTTTTAAGCTGACGGCACATGCGCTCGCCGGGTGTCCGCATCGAGATGGCATCAAGGACCGTGAGCGCGATGCCCCCCTGTTCAAGGATGGCCTGTGCATTTTTTGCACTGGAAGCGACCTGGACATTATAGCGTTTTTGCAGAGCGCTGAAGTAAGAGTCGGCTCTGGTGACGGGACGCCCAATGAACAAGATCGTTGCTGACGGCATGGAATGACCGCTTCCCCTTCATCATTGCACCATCCCCCACCAGACACACGGGAATCACCATGTGCGCCCGCTCAACACACAGACCGCAGGTCGCAGATCTGCAAGCGGGAACGGATGGCTAGCTGGTATAATCACAGATATACGCGCACGCTGCTTCTTGCCGCATGACGCATTTATAACAGACACAGGTCAGCGATGATGCTCACCTGTGCTGCCCGATTTCATTTCTGACAGCCGAACAACGCGCTTTGTTACTTACCGCTCTTACAGC
>CAYNDH010000007.1:0-55875 GCA_964395665.1 uncultured Anaerolineaceae bacterium | reverse complement strand
TGACCGTTCAGGCGATAGTGTTGGCCTGGCATTAGCCTTGGCCTTGTTCGTCTCAGGTGTGTATTGTATTGATCAAAGCCCTGTTGTAACCCGATCAACCCGTGGCTGTGCGTTGTATTGCTGGATGATATGTCGCAAAGACGCACGCAAACCGTCTTGTGGGATCAGAGTTTGGCAGGCAGACGTGGATTATAACATAGAAGGTCGGACCGGATGAAAATACTGATCGAAAGAGCTTATCGAATGCTGGATCGGAATCTGATGCCCACGATTGCCGCGTGGGTGACAGAACAGGCGCTGGCGATTCAGAAGATCCCCGCGCCAACATTCTGCGAACAGGAACGCGCCGCCTATGTCGCGGAGCAGATGACATCACTGGGGCTGGATGATGTAGAGATCGACGAGAAAGCCAATGTCTATGGCCGTCTCGCCAGCGGAAAGAACAGCGACGGCAATCCGGCGCTGATGGTCATCGCCCATACGGACACCGTCTTCCCGATGGAGACAGACCTGACCACGCGCCGCGAAAATGGTGTGATCTACGGCCCCGGACTGGGGGATAACAGCATCGGTGTGGCGGGGATGCTGGGTGTGATCGAATGGCTGCGCCTGCAAAATATCGCGCTGCCGTGTGATGTCTGGTTTGTAGCGACATCCGGCGAGGAAGGGCTGGGTGATCTGGGGGGAATCCGCGCCGCATTTGAGCGCCTGAAATCTAATGTGAAGTGTGTGATTAACCTTGAGGGGCTGGCCTTCGGGCATCTGTATTACGCCGGGATCGCTGTGCGGCGGCTGCATATCACCGCCCAGGCTGAAGGTGGACACAGTTGGCTGCATTTCGGCAATCAGAGCGCGATTCACGGCCTGATCGAATTAGGGTCAAGGATTATCGCGATCACACCGCCCACATCCCCCCGCACCACCTATAATATCGGGATCATTGAAGGCGGACAATCGGTCAACTCCATCGCGGCGCAGGCGTCCATGTGGCTGGATATGCGCTCGCAGACACAGGCGCAGTTAAACGCACTTGAACAGCAGATCCGCACCTGCTTGCAGGATGTAAAGCGGCCCGGACTGCATTTTGAGACGCACATCGTCGGCGACCGTCCGGCGGGGGCGATCCCGGTGGAACACCGGCTGATACAGGGGGCGATGCAGGCGCTGAAACAGGTCGGCGTGCGCGGTGTTCTGGAAGTCGGCAGCACGGATGGCAATATCCCGCTGGCGGCTGGCTGCCCGACGGTGACAGTCGGTGTCACCCGTGGCGGGAACGCGCACCGGCTGGATGAATATGTCGAACTGGAGCCAATCGGCGATGGCATGATGCAGATCATGATGCTGGTGACGGCGGCGGCTGAGGCGAGCTTCGACCGGTAGGATCAGGTGACGGTGGGAAATCTGCCCGACAGCGCCTGTTATGTCGCTGTGCAGTCGTGGTTCCCTTTATGCCTGTATCACGCCGTCAGAGGTTAAAATTATATTGCTGCACTTTTTCACTTTTTATCCGCAATCATAAAAGAAAGCTCAGGTTATGGCTAAAGTTGACCTTCTGGTGACGATCAAAGCGGCAGACCTTGAACGTTATCGCCCCTTCTTTGCGGAACGTGATCAGTTTCAGACGCAGTGGGCGACATCAGCGGCAGATGCACTGAATATTCTGGCGGACCGCACGCATCACACCGACGTGCTGGTGCTGGATAACAATATTCAGGGTGATGTGCATGACATCGTCAAGGATCTGCGCCAGCGGTACCCGCGCCTGATGATTGTGCTGATCGACGAAGAAGCCGATTTCGCCATGCCCGGTCAGGCGGATGACATCAGTGTGGAGCCATTCAAGAATGATGATCTTGTGCGGCGCATTAACCGGCTGATCTCCGAACGGCGGACTGAAACGCTCCGCTCCGACAGCCTGCCCGCTATCCGCGATTTCGTCAAGCGCCTGCGCGATGCCACCGGCACGATGGGCAAGCAGGAAGTGGCCGTGCTGACGTGCAAGGATCTGAATTACGATTATGTCGCCTATTATCAGCGTGAAGCCGGTGAGCCGCTGCGCCTGACATTACGTGCGCAGGCCGGGCCAATGCCGATTCAGGCCAGCGCGCCCAAGGAAGCCAACGCCGATGATCTGATGGGCTGGGTGCTGATCAACGCGCAGAGCCGCATTGCCGCGCCCGATGATCGGCCTAATCATCCGCTCGTGGCGCGGGGGCGTCTGGGGGCGGTGGCCTGTGTGCCGGTCAGTTTCAATATGATCAGCCGGGGGGTGATTGTCGCCTGCCGCGAACGTCCCGGCACGATTACACAGGAAAATGTGCTGATCCTGGAATTGATCGGGGCGCAGTTGGCCGCCGCACTCGCCAAGGAACGGACCGGTTAGTCAATCGCACAAGGACGACTGGACCCAAAAATGGGCCGGAAGAATCCGGCCCTTACAGTATGGTTTTCTGAATATTCAAAATATCTCCAGGGGAATATTCAGCGGCGAATGTTATGGAGCGCCGACCGCACTGCGATTCAGTTCCGGGCAGGCGCGGCCATTCCAGCCGGTGATGAGCAGCGCATACAGCGTGACATCCGGTGAGCGTGCCGCCAGCACACCGGCGGGGATCGTCACACCGGCGATGGTATTTCCCACCGGCTCGATCAGGTCAATACGGGCGGTCTCGGTCGGATAGACGCTGCCGGTCTGCGGATGAATCAGCCAGCCCCGCGACAGGTACTGCCGTTCGAAGTGTTCGCGCACCTCATCTGGTGTGGCACGTGCGGCCCATACATCGAAGATCAGCGCGGTATCACAGCGGGCCGCGCTGTTCTGGCCGCTGAACATCAGCCGTCCACCTGGATAGACCACCACCTGACGCAGCACATCGCGCAGCAGTGTGGACTGTGCGCCAGTCTGAAAGCGATCGGTGGTGACCAGTGTCAGCATCAGCGCGATGACGATCAGGGCCAGCGCTACAATCGCCAGAATCACCAGCGCGGCGGCTGAAAATGGCGGTGTAGGGGACAGGCCGGCTGACTGGCCGACCGGTTGGACTGGTCTTGTGGGTGGACGGGCCATATCAGGTCCTTCTCTGATTTGAGATGAGAGGACTTAAAGAAGTATCATCAATAGGTCGTTTCGCGTCGATAGGCGGGAAGAATCCCCCTACACCAGCACCGACTGGTAACGGGCGACGGCCAGCGCCGCGTAATCGCCGACTAATTCACCGAGTTCTGCCGGGACGATCTCGCAGACGTTGAGTCCGTGCGACAGTGTTTCGGCATCCAGTACCGTGCGCATCATGTTTTCCAGCAGATGCTGCTGGCGCAGGTAGATGCTGCCGAGAATGATGCGCTCCGGGTTCAGGATGTCGATCAGGATGGACAGCCCCTGTCCCAGCCACCACCCGACCGTCTCGAAGATCTCCAGTGCCAGCGGATCGCCTTCATTGGCACAGATCGCGACGGTTTCGGTGGTAATGAGCGGCAGATAATCGGCATTCGGGCAGAATCCGGGCGGATTGCCAGCATCCAGCGCGGCCCTGGCACGCATCATTGCCAGCCGTGCGATCCCGCCGCCGCTGGCGAAGCCCTCAAACGATCCGGCTTTGCCGTAACCCAGCGGTCCATCACCTGCCAGCCGGATATGCCCGACTTCGCCCGCCATATCATTGGTCCCGGCGTAAAGCTGTCCATTGAGGATCAGGCCCGCGCCCATTCCCGTGCCAAATGTCAGGAAGATCATGTTGCGCGTTCCCCGACCTGCGCCCCACAGCCATTCCGCCAGCGCACCGGCATTGGCATCATTCTGCAAGGTGACCGGCACGCTGAACGCCTGCTGAAAATGGCTGACCACCGGCACTTCATCCCATCCCGGCAGATTGGGCGGAGACAGCACCAGTCCCCGTTTGCTGTCCAGTGGGCCGCCGCAGCTTATCCCAATGGCTGACAGCGGCTGCTGATGATTCGTCAGCATCTCCTGAAGCAGTTCACTGAGTGCGCTCAGGGTGGCGTCTGGTGATGATGGTGTGGGGATACGGTGTTTATCAAGGATGGTGACACCTGCGTCGTCGATCTGGCCCAGACTGACGGCGCACTTCGTCCCGCCAATATCAATTCCCGCCAACAGCCCTGCTGTACTCATCCGAAGAAATCCTGTTCCAGTGCAATACACAGCGCATGATAAATCGCCAGATGTCGTTCCTGAATTTCCAGTGTGCGCTGTGATGGAGCGCAGATCGTCACCTCACACAGGTCGCCCATTTTACCGCTGGTCTGCCCCGTCAGCCCGATGGTCCGCATATCGAGGGCGGACGCGACATGCAGCGCATTCAACACATTCTCTGAATTGCCGGATGTGCTGATGGCAAGCAGCGTATCTCCGGCGCGGCCATATCCGAATACCTGCTGGGCGTAGATCATATCCCCGGCGGTATCATTGCTGATGGCGGTCGCAAGGGCGGCGTGACCTGAAAGTGAAATCGCAGGCAGGGCTTTCTGCAGACGTGAGGACAGATAGGCTCCGCGTTCCACATCGAAGCGTGTCAGGCGCTGGCGCAGATCCTCATCAATCGGACGCGGCAGCTCGAAGCCCTTCATCAGTTCGCCGACGATATGATCGCTGTCCGCTGCACTGCCGCCGTTACCACAGATCAGAAGTTTACCGCCGCCGCGAAAGGTCGCGCTTAGTACCTCATACGCCGCCTGTACGCTGGGGATGGTATTCGTCAGATCAGGGTAGCGCTGCTGTAACCGTTCGAATTCTGGATGCATTTTGTCTCCGGCAGTTCTGACAGACATATTTTACCGCGACCACTGGCGCGGCGCACGGTATCCGGACTTTTGCAGAAAATCCGCTGCCATCTCTGGATTGACCGGCTTGATGGGGATGCCCGCGCTTCTGGCCGTGATCAGCATCCGGCAGGTGAGTTCCAGCGTATGCAGGCCCATCAGCGCCTCACTGACCGATGTGTCATAGACCAGCACGCCGTGATTTTCCAGCAGCAGCACGTTGGCTTTGGCGGCCTGTGCCGCGACTGCCTCTCCAAGATCGGCTGATCCGGGATGGCAGTAGGGCACACGCGCCACCCGCTCCTGATAGTACATGTTTTCGACATACCAGTTGTTCGGGATGTCGATTGCTTCAGCACAGGCGATCAGGGTGCTGTAGAAGGGCGCGGCGTGCAGCACGGCGTTGATCTCTGGCCGGGCGTGATAGATAGCGCGGTGCATCGGCATTTCTTTGGACGGCTTACGCGGGTAGGGTGCGGAAGCCGTCTCCTGTGATACATCCACCGGGCATTCGACGAAATCATCATCCCCCAGATCACCCAGCCGCGTCCCACTGGCGGTGACCAGCAGGTAATCGGGGGAAACACGGGCGCTCAGGTTGCCGGCATTGCCCCATGCGAGTTCATTCGCCAGCAGATAGCGTCCGGCGGCCTGAAGTTCACGGCGGATGGTTTCAGTCTCGGCGGTCATGATCCCTGATGTATCTCCTGATCCCATTCTATCAGATCGGTCTCGACCACCGGCTGACCGGCATCAAGCGGGACGCGGAAGGTCTTGATCTCGCACGGCCCGAAGTCCGCCTCAATCACGCGGTCCCACTTCGGCAGGCGGATGGTGGCACGGGTGGCGACTTTGGCGGTTTCGTAGGCCCGCACGATCAGATCATCACTGTCTTCGGCCTGCTTGAGGACGGTGACCATCACGTTATCCGGCTGCACGTCGATGAACGAGTCCGACTGCGGCAGCGTGCCGTCCGGGTGATAGGTCGCGAACAGGGCGGTCGGCTTCTGGTTGAGCTGTGCCGCCAGCCTGACCGTCCCGGCGGTTTCCCAGCTTCCGAGATGCGGCAGCATGGTATAGCTGAAGCGCTGGATACCCTGATCGATAAAGCTGTGCAGCCTGGCGCGATCCACCTGCGCCGGGATGTGATGGGCATAGGCCGGGCTGCGGAGTACCGTCATGCCAAGGTCGCGCACATTGACATCATGGCTGTACTTGCTGTCGTTCAGCAGGCTGAAACCGTAGGGGAACTGCTGGCCGCGTGCCAGCCCGCCGACATCCACCCAGTTCTGCATCGGGTATTCGTCACCGGTCGCGGCGTATTCGATGTGTCCATAGGCGACTTCGGCGGTAGAACGTGAGAAGTACACGCTGACCGGGAAGCGCAGCTTGAGCAGGCTGAACTGCTGACGCCAGTCCACTACCGCCTGCACGTCGATCTGTTCGCGATCCGGGTACATGATGAAATCCTGAACCAGCGTCGAATTCTCGTAGGCGCTCATCACCCGCAGCACGGATTTCACCGGCCCATGCTCGGCCAGATGCACACTGGTCGCCGTGAAGCTGCCGATGACCTGATCATATTTGAAGGTATCGTGTCCCCATGTGTCAGAGGTGTCTTCGATCACCACCGGCTTTGCGGCTGGCCCGATAAAGACTTCAATCTGGGCGCGTTTGTCGAACAGGCTCCTGATACAGCCGGTTTCCGGGTCGATTTCCAGCCGGAAATAGGGGTTTTCGAGCGTGGTCTCGGTCACCTCAACCGTCGGGAAGCTGCCCGGTGTGCCGGATGGCAGCAGACGGTACACCCGATAGCCCAGCGCAGGCAGATCAGCGGTGAAGCTCAGGCGGACGCGGCTGGTGACGGTTGTGGACTGGACCTGCTGGTGTGGCACGGGCTGACCGTTTTCATCGACCAGCACGGCTTCCGGCTTCCAGCGGTAGGTTTCCAGTTCGATGGTCTCTTTCACCGGCCATGTATGCGGATTGAAGACGATGATCGGCTTCATCTCCGGTTCGGGATCGATTTTCACATTCCATGCAAACGCCTGCGTTGCCAGATTCATGGCCCGGTCGGCGATGGCAGTCGCTTCGCCGTAGGTGTCACGGGCGTCGTCATAGGCGATCTCGAGACTGGTCCCGGCCAGGATGTCATGGAACTGATTGAAGAGCACCAGCTTCCATGCATGTTCGAATTCGGTCGGGTATGGCTGCAAGTTCTGGATGGCGGCCAGCGTGGACCATTTTTCGGCGGCCATCAGGCGATTTTCGGCGCGGCGGTTCCAGCGTTTGATGCCGGAATGCGCGGCATAGCAGCCGGGGGCGTGGCGCTGAAGGTCGGAATGCACGGTCGGGATCATCAGCGCCGGATTCTGGATGACGGAGTCAAAATAGGCTTCCGGTGAACTCATGACCAGTTCCGGCAGGTCAGCAACCTGATTCAGGCGGTGGATGCTCTCGATATTCTCGATGGTCGGGCCGCCACCGTGATTGCCGACGCCGTAAAAGCACATGATCTCGTTGTGCGGCGCCCTGATCTCATCGGCGACGCGCCGCACGTGATCTTCGACATCCTTACCCCATGACAGGTACTCATACGGGATGCGGAAGGCCAGCAGTCGCGATCCGTCATCGGACTGCCACCAGAACAGGCGCGCAGGCAGTCCCATTTCATTCGGCATCGGGCGCAGGAAGGTGTAATACGGGATGCCGCTTTTGCTCAGAATCTGCGGCAGGGTTGCGGCATGGCCGAAGCTGTCCACATTGAAGCCGACACGCGCTGTCACGCCGAATTTCTGCTTGAAGTAGCGCTGGCCGTATAACCCATGCCGGACGAATGACTCGCCGTTGGGGATATTGCAATCCGGTTCGATCCACCAGCCGCCGACCACCTGCCAGCGACCTTCGGCCACGCGCTGCTGAATCTCGGCGAACATGGCCGGATCAGACTGTTCAACCCATTCGTAAAAGGCGGCGCTGCTGGCGACGAAGATGAAGTCATCGTACTCGTTCATGCGGTCCAGTGCAGAACGGAATGACGCCTTGACCTCATGGAAGCCTTCCTGCCACGGCCACAGCCACACCGGGTCGATATGAGCGCTGCCGATCATGTGCAGGCGGGTCTGCTTTTCGGTGGGCGCGGCCTGATCCGTCTGCGAATTGGCTTTGGCTGACTGACGCCGGTTTTTGATACTCACCTGACTCATCGTGAGTCCTCCGTTTGATTAGGCATGGATAGTAAGCGATCCTGTAGATCGTGATCAGCTCAGGTTGACCAGTGCTTCGGCCTGCTGGCCGAAACGCTGACCGTTGATTGTGACATCGGCGGCGATGCGTGCGCGGCGGGTGCGGGAACCGCTGTGAGGGATGATGGTGAAGACCAGCGGCGGCACATCGACCGCTGCGGTCTCGAATGTCATGAAGACGGCCCCGTGCGCGTCGATACCGATATCCTGTCCGTCAAAAGTCGCGCTGACGATTTCCCAGTTCTCCGGCGCCACCATCTGGACAACGGCATCGACCGATGTGCGGAATGGATTGCGGACATCGACCTGAACAGTAAAGGCCTTGCCGCTGCTGGCATCGGTCTGATAGGGGTACATCTGCGCCAGAAAGCCGCCTTCGCCAAGGTCGAAGGCATGGGGCAGCATCTCCTGATGCAGCCATTCCAGCTCAAGCCCCATGGTCGCCAGCTTGTTGAAATAACCAGCGCCAACATACAGCGGCTTCCAGTGGCCGGTGAGGATGATGTCCGGCTTGACCGAGTCATACAGCACGGCGCTCTGGATGTAATCGCTGGCCTGAAAGCGGTTATAGTAAACGTAATTCAGTTGAAGGCCCTCACCGCCCTGATACTGGTCGCCGGTTGCCAGTATACGTTTGCCATCCACTTCAAACGCGATGGCGACGGCATAGCGGGTATGTCCGGGCAGGGGATAAAGGGTGAAGGTGTATTCTTCCCACTGAATTGGTGTTTCCAGCGGCACACGGCGGTCCACGGGGATCGGATCATACCACAGGCACGGCAGGTCATAGCTGCACGGATCTTCGAGAATATCCGCGAAGCTCTCCGCAGCCCAGTGCTCTGTCTTTTCCACACGCCGCAGCAGATTGATCCCGGCGACGTGATCATCATGGAAGTGGGTGGAGATCACGACGTCGATATGTTCAATGCCGAACTGCTGCTTCAGCCTGGGGATGGTGTGCAGCCACGGACGCCGTGAGGCGCGGTCACTGCCAGCGCTGAAGCCGGTCATGAAATCGTAGCCGAAGTCGATGATCAGCGCCTTTTTGCTCTCCGACAGCAGGACGTAGGTATTCGCCATGCTGGCGCAGTGACGCAGCAGATGCGGCGTGATCGGCTCATAGGGATTTTCGTGCAGGTTGAACAGATTTCTGTTTTCCCCGCGAAGCTGTAAAAGCTGCCACAGGCGTTCTATCAGCAGGTCCATGGCTTCAGCGGGCGCATTCATGACTTCACCGTGAGACGGCAGCAGCATGTCCGGTTCAAGTTCTTTCAAATCGAGCAGGGATGCGATGCTGGACGGCGCACCTTCCGCGCCGTTGTACGTCCATTGGGTGGCGGCAAGGCTCCAGACCTGACCGGGGCCGGAGATCAGGTCGCCGGTGAAGGCCACCCGCTGGTTATTCAGTTCGCTCATCAGGGTGATGGAGCCGATGGTGTGCCCCGGTGTGGGGACGACGGTAAAGTGATGCTGACCAAAGCACCGCTGTTCGTAATCCTGAAGTGTGCCGGTAACCGCCACTGATTTGAGCAGCGAGAAGCGATCCTGCCGCATGTTGTAATTGTTGGTGATCTCACGCGCCTGCCAGTGAGCGTCGGCATCGTGGAACAGGTCCTGCTCGGTATGTGGAACCCAGATGCGGATGCCCGCCCGGACTGCGCGTGGCAGCCCCTGGCACTGGTCGCGGTGATGATGAGTGATGAGGATGTCGGTGACACGGTCGATATTGATCGTCTGCAACTGGTCAAGGACATCGCCAGAGCCGAAATCGATCAGTATCGCCGTGCTGCCAGAGCGTACAACATAGACGGTACAGGTGTCTTCAAAGCTGTAGAGGTCGTCAAGGATTTTCTTAAATCGTGGGTGGGGGATGTGCTGCATTTCCGTTATCTTATGAATGCTCTGCAGGTTTCCAACCGTGTTCGGCATTAAAGACCGAGCCTGCGTTGTGAGTGACTGCATGATAGGCGAACAGATACATTGCTGCGGACCACGACTGGCCGCCAAAGCCCATGGGACGCCCTGACTGGCCGTGGAACCATTCATTGAATTCCCATGCTTCGTGGACGCCGTCGTGATTCATTTGCGCGAGTCGGCCAAGCTGCACCCGCGCTTCTTCCATGCGGCCTGCCTGTACCAGCGCCGCGACATAAAACCCACCGATGAACGGCCAGCTTCCGCCGTTGTGATAGTGGTAGGGCTGATTCAGATTTCGCACCCGGAAGTATTCCCGCCATTCGCGATCACCGGGCTGGACGACCGGGTACAGGCATTGAACGGGATAGGGATCGTTCAGGCCGCAGCCGTGAATGTAGTTGAGGATGGCATCGGCCTGCTGCTGATCCGCCACGCCGAACAGGATCGCCAGCAGATTGCCGAAGGTGTCGAAGCGGTCGGTATAATCGCGGAAGCCCATATACGGCAGATAGAAGGGCCGGACGACCAGTTCAGTCTCCACCCGTTTGAGGGGATACAGCCATTCCTTGCGCTCACGCTGAATCCACGCCCAGTCAGCGGCGGTTTTTGGCTTCACCCACAGCAGCAGATTGATCTTGCGCCGGATGTCTTCGGCGGTATCGGCGTAATGCTGCCCGTCTTTGCCCAAAGCATCGGCCATCTGGCCCATAGCCTTCCAGACCGCGTAATAGAGGACATTGTCATAGAGGACGTTGTAATGGTTGGAGAACAGGTCCGCCCAATCCATCGCCTCATGCACTTCCAGCAGGCCGCACTCGTTCGAGTCCTGATAACGCAGCCAGAGCAGCGCCTGCTCCAGACTGGTCCATATGGATTTCAGGTAATCGAGATCACGGCTGTGCATAAAGTGGTAATACGCGCCAAGGATATACCACAGATTATCGTCCACGCAGCCGGCATGGGCTGTATCCGCAATCAGACGGCGTTCGCTGCTGGCCGCATCCATCCGACCGCCGTGGGCCACCAGCGCCGGATCATCGACATCGGTATAGCCGATATTGTGCGGGATCTTCCCAAGCTGGCTCTGGAACTGGCGCAGTGTTTCCAGCGAGCGCTGATGCACCGTACCCGCGTCAGCGTGACCGCACAGCCACAGGCCGAGACCGCAGATCATGCTGTCGCGTGCCCAGATCTGCTGATAGGCGCGGCTGGATGCCAGCATACCGAGTTCGCTGCTGTTGCGGATCAGAATCCTTTCAGCGATCTCGCGGCCTTCTTCGATCAGCGACTGATTCACATCTGCTGGATCTTTGAGCTTCACCATTACCCGGCGTGTCCATCACTTCTAAGGAAATTCCGGATTTTGTCCTGAACCACTTGATAGACGGCCTGCTGTGCCCGCTGGCGATCTGCTTCCGGCAGGGCGTTCATCTCGGCATTGGTCATAAAGTTCTCGCGGCCAAGCGTCGCCAGCGCTGCCAGTTCGAGATCGGTGGCGATATTGACCTTGCTCACACCGCCGCCGGGGATGCGTACCGCGTTCGCGATCATCTCGCCGGGGACACCGGAGCCGCCGTGCAGCACCAGATGGACATCGGTCAGGGCGCGGATGGCGCACAGCCGGTCAAGGTCGATCTTCGGCTGACTGACCAGATAGACACCGTGCGCTGTGCCGACGGATGCCGCCAGCGCGTCGATGCCGGTCTCGCTGACGAACTGCGCCGCTTCTTCCGGCACGGTGTAAAGTTCGGTATCGTCATCAGTCTCGACGAAATCGGTGGTGGTGATGCGCCCCAGTTCGGCCTCAACCGAGATGCCGAGCGGTTGGGCATATTCCACGATTTCGCGGCTGGTCGCGCTGTTCTCGTCAAACGGCTTTTCGGAAGCGTCGATCATCACGGACATGAAACCGGCTTCGATGGCATCCTGAATCGCGCTGAAATCCTTAGTGTGATCCAGATGCAGTACCACCGGCACCGTGATCTGCTGCGCTTCAAGCTGTGCATAGAACTCGTCCGCGAATTCCTGCGGCTGGATCTCATGGCGTGCCAGTTCGCGCTGGGAGATCTGGATGATCAGTGGGGACTGCAATTCCTGCGCGGCCTTCAGCACGGGCGCGATCATGGCGGTGTAGCGTGGTGAGAACGAGCCGACGGCGTATCCGCCGCGCTCGGCAGCGCTTAACACCGGGTTTAAATTCGAGACATTGTCTGGTCTGACTCTCACAGAAGTACTCTCTTCCTCAACGTGTCAGTATGTGTCAGTGTGGCTGTCCGGTTATTGGCTTACGTTAAACCTGTCTTACAAACCTGTGTAGAAAATCTGCTTTATACCTCTGTCCTGCTGTCCGTATCCAACTGGTCGATCCGGTTCAGGACATCGAGATGACTGATCCGGCGCAGCGGTTCGAACAGAGGCTGATAACCTTCTTCAAACAACTCGCGGTAGAGCTTATGGCGCTGCATATCGGGTTCGATCAGCACCGGTGATGCGCTGGTTTGTGATGTGTTGGCTTCAAAATCACACGTGATGCCGCTGCCTTCTGCTGCTGCCCGTGCCGCACCGACCAGCGCGGCTTCCGGTTCTCCAAAAACCCGAATCGGACAGCCGCACACATCCGCCTTGATCTGCATCCAGACCGGGTTTCGTGTGCCGCCACCCGCCGCTGTCAGCATCGTGATCGGCTGGCCGGACATGGCTTCACCTGACCGGCGTATCAACTCTGCTTCGTAGGCAGTTCCTTCAAGTACGGCTTTTGCGAGGTCTGCGCGTCCGTGCTGGCGTTTGAGGCCAACCCATGCGCCGCGCATTCTGGAGTCAGAGTGGGGTGCGCCGCTTCCGAGGAGATGTGGCATAAACAGAATCCCGGTCGGTGTTGGACGGGCCTGTTGTAAAAGTCCTGTAAGTTCATCATACGTCAGGGTTGCGTTGTTGAAAAGTTGACGAATCCATTCTATCGAGCCACCTGAAGCGGACATTGCACCCAGCCAGTACATCCATCCGCTGACGGTGTGACAGCCGGTCGAAAGGCCCGATGCAAAATCCGCCGCAGTCAGGGGGCGCTGTGGAAAACTGCCGACCAGCACTTCGGCGGTCCCCATTGAGTCGAAGATCGTCTCGGTATCGACCACACCAGCCCCCAGCACCGCGCACAGGTGATCATGGCCGCTGACCGCGACCGGCGTCCCGGCGCTGATGCCTAAGGCTTCCCATTCCGGCAGGCTTCCGCCGATGGGTGTGCCGCCGGGCAGCGCCTGCGGGAACAGATCAGCGGAGAGATCCCAGCGGCGCAGCCATGCATCATCCCACTGTTTGCGGTTGATGTCGAAGGCGCCGGTGCGCCCTGCGAGTGAATAATCGGTCCCGGCCACGCCGGTCAGACGATAGGCGATGTAATCCGCCGCTGATAACCAGACTGGCGATTCTGTACGCTCGAAAACCTGCGGATGATGCTCTTTGAGCCACAGCAGCTTGGCCGGGCTGCACTTGTAGCGCATCTGGATGCCGGTCTTGAGGTAAAATGACTCGGCATCGTCTTCAGCGGCGATACGCTCCGCCTGCGGTTGGGTAGAGGTATCGAACCACGGCAGTATCGGTGTCTGTGCCTGACCGGTCGCACGATCCACGATCAGGCCGCTTTCCGCCATACTGGTGATGCCCACCGCGGCGATACGTGCGTGCGCGGCGACACGTCCCGACGCGGGCTGTCCCGGTGCGGGCTGTGTCACCTGCCGGATCAGAGACTTCACATCGTCCCACAGGGTAGCCGGATCGAATGTGATCGGATAACCGGCGGACTGATGTGTCTGCATCGGACGGCTGGCGATATGCAGCGTGCGCCCATGCAGGTCGAACAGACCGGCCTTGCAGTGGGTGGTCCCGATATCCATGGCTAAAAGTGTGCTGCTCGGCAGAGCGTCCCCCCGCCGGGCATCTCCTGAAGACGTCATTGTGAAAGGGCAGCCTTTACACGTTCCATGCCAAGGCGCGGACTGGTCAGGAATTTATCCTGATGTTCCATTGGCAGCAGGGGAAGCACCCGTGCCATTGATGCCTGTGCCAGCACGACGACATCGGTTTCTTTTGCGAGTTGCAGCAGCACCTGCACCAGATCAGCATCATGGCCGTCGCGGTCCCCCGCCATCAGCCGTTGATAGGCGCTTTCGGCCAGTGCGGTCTGGATTTCAATGGATTTACCAGCCTCTTTCGCTTTGGCTTCCAGCAGACGGCGCGTGGGATTAAGTGTGCTCGGCAGGGTGGCGACCACGCCAATGCGCTGGCCGCGTCGGATGGCTTCTTCGGCCATCGCATCATCGATCCGCACCACTGGAATGGATACGCTTGCCGCCATGCTGCTGACCACTTCACCGACCGACGAACATGCTTCGAGGATGACATCCGCGCCGATGTCGCTGGCGATGCGTGCGTACTGCACCAGCCGGTCCTCAACCTGGCTGACATCGCCACCGTTTCGCGCCAACTGCGGCAGGATAGAATCATCCACCAGATTGACGACTTCATAATCCGGCAGCATCTCTGCTGCCAGCGCCTTCAGGGAGTCGACGGTGGCAGGTGTGGTGTGAATGATGGCAAGTTTGGGCATTGCGTTTTCCTGTTCTGTTGTGTGCCGATGTGACGCTGCTATGACGGCTGCGCAGGGGAGATTCTGAAGATCCCGCCGTCCTTGCGCGGCAGTGTGATCACCAGTCCGGCGCCATCTTTCAACATGACGGGCCGTGTTCTGCCGTTATCCAGATTTTCGACCGTCCACTCACCATCCGACAGCAGCCCGTGTCCGAAGGCGATCTCCACCGCCTTGGCCTCAATCCCATCATTGGTGATCACGACGTAGTAATCACCGTCGCGGCGGTACAGCGCTGTCGTGACACCGGGGACATTTGCCCGTGATGCGACCGGCACACCGAAATGATCGTGCAGCGCCAGCAGCAGTCCGGGTGAGGGCTGCAAGCCGATAACGGTCAGGCGGCCTGCGCCGCGCTGTTCGGTAAAGCCGATGGTATACTTCTGGCCGATCTGCAAGCTGAACTGAAGCGCCAGTTCTTCGGATGGCTGTGTGCGGCCTTGCAAGCGTTCGACGATCAGCGCTTCACCCGGCACATTCTCATAAAGCTGAAGCCATGCGCTCTCGACGGTTCCCCTTGCTTCATTTTCAAACAGTTTCAGGTTCATCTTCCCCGGTGCGCCGGTCATGATGCCCGCATAAGCCGGGATATCGAGCAGATTCAGCGGCAGTGTGTGTTCGTCCTGTGAGGGGGACGCGCCGATGCAGATCAGATGACCGCCGTTTTCGATGAATTCGATCAGGTTGCGCTGTCCGTGCTCCGACAGCCACGAGCCACCGGCATAGAAAGCCAGCTTCTTGTCGGTCAGCGCACCGTCGAGATCGAAGAATTCATAGTCGATGTCGCTTTCATGGAAGCTCAACAGCAGATCCTGTGCGGGGCGCTGGGTGCTGCGCTGAAGCGGGTCAAATGTGACCGCCGTGTCTGTGATCTTCTCGACAGTGGTCGGGTCAAACCGCTCGAACAGCGCTGTGATCTCGGTGAAGGCGTTGAACAGGTCCGGGCGTGTCCAGCCCCATTCGTTGATCGGGCTTTGATACCAGTTATCCCGATTGACCAGCATGTACCAGTTCCAGCCTGCCGCGCCGCCCAGCAGGGCCGACAGACAGATCAGGCGGTAATGGTTGGGCGTGAATGCGCCGACATCATGCAACCAGTCATGCCAGATGCCCGCTTCGAACTCCGCCACATACGGCACTCTGGAGAAGGTATGGGCATAGCGCAGCGCTTCGATGATGTGACGCTGTTCGCCGGGGCGGTGCAGGTGTTCATTGGATGGGTAAATATCGGAGCCAACCAGGTCGCCGATCGCTTCGAGATCAGCCCAGCGCTGCGTCCCGACGCCGCTGTAGGCATTGAAGATAATCGGGACATCAACACCGTATTCGCGGTATCGTGTGGCGCCCCATGTCGCGACCTTGTTCACGTACCAGTGGACGAACGAGCGGAAGTCGTTATAGCGGCTCATCAGCACCGGATCGTCGCGGAAGATCTCACTGACGGCGCGTGCCTCTTCAAATGAGTTATAACTGGTGCGCCATGCACGGTTCAGCGCGTCGAGATCTTCCTCAAAATGTTCGACCAGAAATTCCTGAAACGGGCCGGGTTTTGTGCCAAGGCCGAGCACTTCAGTATAGAGATGCGGCCATGCGTCGATCTCATTATCTGCCTGCCACAGGATGATCCTGCCGCCGTGGGTGGCGAGATGAGGGCGCACGGCTTCCGTAATGGCCTGCATATAGGGTTCGGCCAACTGCTGGAATTCTGGCGAGCCGCGATGATATTTCACCGCTTCATCGGTCACGCCGCCGTTGCTCCATTCACTGTAAATATACGGGCCGGGGCGGAAGATGATCCAGAAGCCCATCTCCGTCAGCAGGTCGAGAAAGGCGAGCAGGTTACGGCGCGGTTCGGTTTCACCGTGAAAATCATACTGCCCCGGCGCGATCTCGTGATAATCCCATGCGGCATAGGTAGCGACGGTCTTAATCCCCATCTCCTGCACGCGTTCCAACGTCGGACGCCACTGGTGCGGGTCCAGCCGCCAGTAATGGACTTCACCACTGAGCAGCTTGACAGGTGTCTGATCCACCCAGACTTTTTTCTCCGCAATATGGACTTCGGTCATAAACTGATTGCTCCGCGTTTAGAAACGCCTTTAAATGTTATAAAACGCTGGTAGAACTGCTGGCACAGTTCCGGCACACTGGATCGATTTATTTCATGCGCTCGAAGCGGCTCTCACGCACACACATCCCAGCCAGCACGTCCGGATGCAGACCTGTTTTAGCGATATGTGAGATCCCCACCGCATGACGGTGCCACAGCGGCACGGGTGCGACATCCGATGTCCCTGAGTCCCGATTCAGCACAGATTTAAAAACGGCGGACAATCACAGCGATGTTTATCTGCGCGGCGCTTAAGCCTGAATTGTCCGCCGGGAGGGTAAAACGGTCTGGTGAATGGATGCGGGGACCGGCCCAGTCACGGCGGATCAGCCTTTCAGCCCGGTTGTCGCGATGCCATCCATAAAGTAGCGCTGTCCAATGAAGAAGATGATCAGCATCGGCAGCGTGATGATCACACTGGCCGCCAGCACAATCTCCCACTGCATCTCTCCCCCTTGTCCGAATCGGTCCAGGATCGCTTTCAGACCTCTTGGCAGGGTAAAGAGCTGATTATTCTGAAGGTAGATCAGCGGTTTCATCAGATCCGTCCAGCTTGCCTTGAATTCAAAGACAAACACGACGATCAGCGCGGTTCGCGTCAGCGGCAGGGCGATATTCCACCATAGCTGGAAGTAACTGGCCCCGTCGATGCGCGCCGCCTCAAACAATTCTCGCGGTAGCCCAAGATAGAACTGCCTGAGCAGAAAGATATAAAAGGCGGAGCCGAACAGATTGCCGGCCCACAGTGGGATATGAGTATTCACGAATCCGAGCTTCTGCCAGATGATGTAGACCGGGATCATCGTTACCACACCGGGCAGCATCATGGTCGCCAGCACAAGGCCGAACAGAGAATCACGCCCACGGAATCTGAAGTACGAGAAGCCGAAGGCCACCGATGCACAACTGATGGTCACGCTGACGGCAGCCAGAATGCCAACAATGAGGCTGTTTTGCAGCCATGTCAGCATCGGTGCGGCTTGCCAGACGTTGATGTAGTTTTCCCACGCAATCGGATCTGGAATCCAGGCCGAGTTGAAGACATCCGATCTGACTTTCAGTGAAGCACTGAGCAGCCAGATAAAGGGCAGCAGGAAAATGATCGTGCAGCCGATCAGGAGCGCGATGAACAGGATCTTTGAGAGTTGTTTGCGAAGTTCACGCGACTGTGGACGACTTTCGGGTGCCTGATAGTTCTGGACACGGGCGTCAGTGATGCTTGCCATCGTCTATTCTCCCCCCTCGTAATACACAAAGCGGCGGCTGAACCGGATCTGGAATACTGTCAGGATCATGATGATGACGAACAGCACCCATGCCATCGCTGAAGCGTATCCCATGTGGAAGAAGCGGAAGGCTTCCTGGAACAGATAGATGTTATAGAACATCCCCGCTGTTGATGCCGCCGTATTGTTCATGCTTCCGAAGTACATCGTATAGACTTCGGCGAAGATCTGAAGTGAGGAGATGGTGTTGACGATCATCGTGAAGAACAGCGCACCACTGATCATCGGCACGGTGATAAAGCGGAACTTCGACCAGCCCGACGCCCCGTCGATCTCCGACGCTTCATACAGCTCTTCAGGGACATTACGCAGGGCAGCCAGATAGATAATCACCGTGCTGCCGACGCCCCATAAGCTCATCAGCACAATACCGGGTTTAATCCAGTTCGGATCAGTCGTCCAGCCGGGGCCGTCGATTCCGATCAGATCAAGGCCGCGATTAATCAGGCCGACACGCGGATTCAGCAGCCACAGCCACAGCGTCCCGACGGCGACCGATGGTGTAATCGATGGCAGGTAAAAGACGGTGCGGAAAAAACCCGCCGCACGGCCAACGCGATTCAGGATCAGCGCCAGCCCCAGTGCGACAATCATCATCGAAGGGACATGCAGCACTGTGTAGAAAAAGGTGTTGTACAGGCTGACACCAAAATCACGGCTGTTAAAAAGGTCTACGTAGTTTTTGATGCCAATATACTTCGGCGGATTAATGATGTCGTACTCTGTCAGAGACAGCCAGAGACTGGCAATCATTGGCCCGGCAGTAAAGATCAGAAAGCCAATCACCCATGGTGAGATGAAGGCCATCGCCGCTAGGGTCTCTCTTCTTTTTAGAGAGGCCCGCTCTCCTGAGCGGGGAAAGCGGGCCGTCTGTGTTTGAGTTGTCATTACAACGCAGATCTACTTATTCGCCCTGGCTTGCCCAGGCGGCATCCAGTGCTGTCTGTGCTTCTTCCTGGGCCTGGTTGAGGGCTTCTTCGGCGGTCTGTTCACCGTTCAGAACACGGCTGACTGCATTCGTCCATGCCTGGCGGAATTCGTTACCTGCCGGGTTAGCCGGGACCGCGAAGGCATTTTCCTGAACAGAGAGGATGACATCCACACCATTCTGGAAGGTCTCGTTCTCGATTTCAGTCACGATGTTGCCGAAGATCTCTTCATCAGCGATGACATTACCGGTGTAAACGCCGGTGTTGATGGCGCCGCTCTCGGCACGCAGTTCAGCACGCTTCTCGGCTGCGCGAATCCACGCTTCCGGAGAGGTCACGGCCTTCATGAAGGCGCAGGCTGCATCCGGGTTTTTGGAGCCGACCGGGATCGCCCATGCGCTGCCGGTGGCGAAGCTCAGCGGGTTACCTTCGCGGTCGGTGAAAGCCTTGAAAGCAACCGGTGCATCCGGAGAGCCGCCCGCCAGCACGTTCATGTACCACTGTTCCATCGGCCAGAAGCCAATCTGGTCAGCGACGATCTGATTTTCGGCGCCGAAGAAGTCCCATGTGTCACGGAAGGCGATGAAATCGGCGCGGCCACCAGCAGCTTCGTGCAGGCCAACCGAGTATTCCAGCGCTTCAATGGCTTCGGGGGTATTGAGCTGGGCAGTTGTGCCGTCTTCAGACAGGATCGACGAACCGTTGGCTTCCACCCACATCGGGAAGAATTCCGGCAGTTTCGGGTCGAAACCGATACGGGTCACATCGCCGTCTTCCATAAGGGTGAGCTGATCGTTCAGCGCAGACAGGGCGTCCCAGTCGCTGGTGTCGATGTCGTCCAGCGTCAGGCCGGCTGCCTCAACCGAAGCGGTGTTGATCATCAGCATGATGTTGTTGTAGAACTCAGGAATACCGTAGACTTCACCATTCACGGTGACCTGATCCACGGCGACCGGGCGGTACTGTTCCATGTCGATTTCCTGATTGGCAATGCACTCGGTCAGCGGCATCAGTGCGCCGCGAACGGCATAGGTGCTGAGGACATCGCGCCCCATGTAAGCCAGATCCGGCGGATTACCGCTGGCGACAGCCGTCAGGAACTGCTGTTCGTCCAGTGCGCCTTCCGTGAAGCTGAGCGTCACATCCGGGTAAAGTTCCTCGAAGTGCGCCACGCGTTCGGTCGCGATTTCATCGCCCATCCCGAACCCGATGTTGGTCAGTTCGCCAGAGATTTCTTCTTCCTGGGCCTGAAGTGGGCCAGCCAGCGCGACGAGCGCCAGAGCGACCACCAGCAGGACCACCTGCATGAATTTGAATGAATTTGCCTTTTTAAAAGCAGACATGATGTACTCCTCAGTTACTTCAGGATTAATGTTTCCTGCTTGCCACTGCGATGCCCGTACTGCATGGCATCCATTGGTGTACCCTCCATTGAGAGTGAACGATTACGGTACTGTTCGGGCGGGTCTGTAACTGTCTTCTCGCTTATAGGCTGCCTCCTTTATCTCTGGAATAGCCCTGTTAATAAATAACATGAGATGATAGGAACGAGATGAGCATCTCAGGAAACTACGATCAACGGTGGTGATACTGTGCTACAGAATGCTCATTCATTTAAATCAGAGAATGCTCCTCTTTGTTCGTCCTGTCATCTGACTTCCACCGTTTATCACGGGTTGATCGTTAGGTTGTGGCCGATCTGTCCATCAATGGACGCGATGGCTGTGAGTCTGCTCTGCCGGTAGTCCCGCGCACCTGGAGTTCAAGTTGAAGCTGGACCTGCTGAATGGGTCGGGTCGGGTCATTCAGGGCGGCGAGCAGCAGCTCTGTCGCAACACGTCCCGAATCCGTCAACCGCTGCGAGATCGTCGTGAGATCGACATGCTCGGCAATTTCGATGCCGTCATAACCGACCACACTGAAATCACGCGGGACCATCCAGTCCAGTTCACGGGCGCGATGGACGACACGGATCGCGAGATCATCCGACGGCGCGAAAATCCCGGTGGGTGGCTCCGGCAGGGCGAGCAGTTCGGCCAGTTTTTCCCGAATGCCGACGCGGGAAACCGGTACGTACTTGATATATTCATCTGGCAGCGTGAGGCCATGTTCCGCCAGCGCTTCCCTGAAGCCATTAAGCCGTGCAACTTCAGGGTGAATGGAGTAATCAGGGATTTCGCCGAAATAGACGTACCCGCAGCGCTGGTGTCCCTGTGCAATCAGATGCTCTGCGGCCATCCGTCCGCCCAGATGATCATCCACTAAAATCGCACTGAAGGCCGGGTGTGCATGTTCGATCAGCACGGTCTGGATGCGGTTGTTGATCAGGCGCTGTGCAGCCTCATCACTTAATGGCAGCGAGATGATAATCAGCCCGTCGAGATTGCCTGTCAGCGGCAGGGTTTCCAGATAGGTGTTGAGGCGTTCCATAGTATCGACGGTGTAGACCACCAGTTCATAATGGGAACGGGCCAGCGCTCCGGCGACACCACGCAGACGGTCCACAAACGAGGGCGATGTGAAGAACGGCGTGATGACACCAATGCGGCCTGTACTCTGCAAGGTTCGGGCGCGGGCTTCGGCCTTTGGGACGAAGTTGAGCTGGTCAATTGCGGCCATGACCTTGCGGCGGCTGGCTTCGCTGACACGTCCCGGCGAATTCAACACGCGCGAAACGGTGGCGATACTTGTCCCTGCAAGTTCGGCGACGTCATAAATCGTTGGTGGGGAGTTTTTCAAATAGTCAGCCATAAACAACAGTGTAAGTGCTTTCATGTAAGTGCTTTTAGTGACTATATCGAGTGACTGATGCTTTGTCAAGTAATCCACTCGGCTGATTTTTGTGCTGTGAAAAGTGCTGGTTATCGACAACTTATGCACAGGATTTGCACAGGGCTTTCGGGGCCTGATCTTTATGTAACTGTGAGATATGGTGTTACGAAGTTGCTCTGATATTACAAAACAATTACAATAAAAAGTGTATGTTTTTACATGCTGGATAAGTATTCCAGTCTATACGGTATTAATTTTGTGAAGTCGGACGTATTGAAAGCATCCAGTCAACTTATCGTGCTGCACGGGTAGACGGTTTATGCTGAATTTCAGTGACAGATCCAAAGAGAGCCGCTTCATGAGGCAACTATTTCTCTTTCTCGCCGCTGCACTGCTGCTGGTCCTCATGTTCAATCCCGCTGTCCAGTCCGATGCTTCGAACGTCAGCGCGTTTTACTATGGCATTTTCGAAGACGGGAATATGCGCAGTAATGATGCCGATTACGTGGTGATGCTGGACGATCTGGCGGCGCGTGGCATCCGCGATATCCTCTTCACCAACAAAACGCCCAATGTCACCATGAGCGATCAGCGTGATTTCCGCGTGGTGGCCGCGCCGATGGGTGAGCTTTACAGCGCATGGTTTTACAACATAGCTGCACCCGCCACACTGGATGCGGCACGGGCCGCGATCAATCCGATCATCGATAAGCTGGTCGGACATCCCAGTGTGAGAGGTTATAATCTGTTCGACGACGCCGTGCCTGCGATGAATGAAAAACTGAAACTGGCCGTTCAGGTCTTTCGCGAGCGCGATCTGGTCAACCCGGCCTCACCGATGATCGTGCAGCGCCAGTTAGGGTTAGAGGTTTACAGCTATGTGCGTCCGGACATCTTTCTGACGTATAACTATCCAGCCCTCAATCAGAATGCCCCGTGTGATTTTTACCTGCATTCCCAGCACTGGGTGGATGAAATCCGCCTGACCACACAGCTCAAACCGGCGGACCAGCCGTTATGGGTGGTGCTTCAGACGCACAGCACACGTGATTCCCCCCATGATCCTGACCTGACCAAGCTGCGTGAACCGACGGTAGAAGAAGTGCGGCTTCAGCACTGGCTGGCGGTTGGTGAAGGGGCGAAGGGGATCTTCTGGTTTATCTACTCGACCTTACCCGGCCAGAACTGGCGCGGATTGCAGGATAATCCCACCCTGTTTAACGAGATCACCGCACTTGCCAGCCGGGTGGATGTCGTCAAATCGACCCTCAAGAATACGCATAAGGTGACAGATCGCTTTCATTCGCCGCAGCCGCTGGATGATGTCTATGTCAGCACGCTGTATGATGCATCAGAGCAGACCTATTATGTGGTCGTCGCCAATCAGCAGTGCAGTCAGCAGTCAGTCAGTGTGGAGTCGTGGTACTTTGACGGTGGGCTGCGTGATATGGAAACCAACCAGTCTGTTGCCTTGGGTGAGCATTTCACACTGGCGGGCGGTGATGGCCGGTTGTTCAAAGTCACGGGCCTTACGCCGGGTACCTACCCGCTGGAGCAGCCGAATCTGGTCAGAAATCCGTCATTCGAAATTGATCTGGATAATAATTCGCTGGCCGATGAATGGTCGGTCACCAATCAGTATCTGGATAAAAGCCATGGATGGAACAGCACGACGTCGGTGCGGATCACCGGCCCGAATGGCTATTTCTTTCAGGATATCGACCTCAAACCCAATACCCATTATTACCTTAGCCATCGGGTGAGGGCGCAGAATTTCAGCGGCGGCGTGTTGGGGATGCGCTATGTCAAGGTCAATGGCCCGTCGCAGATCCTTGCTTCGACCACGTGGCATTATTCCGGCAGTCATGACTGGGAAAAGCGGATTGTGTCCTTCCGCACGCCGCCGGATATGCTGGATGGCCGGCTCGATGTCATCTGGGCCGGCATGGAGACCGGCGGTGTCGGCTGGATCGATGCGATTGTGCTGTGCGAAGTCCGCCATCCCTGTGAGGACCGCTATCTGCTGGAAGTATCACCGCCGCTTTCGACCACACCGACTGATACACCTGTGGTGACACCCGGCGGAAACACACCGACGGTCAATCCAGAGGTGAATCTGATCATCAATGGCGGGTTTGAGATGTTCACCGCCAGTGCTGACCAGCCCGAAGCATGGAAGATGAAAGGGAACGGCAAAGCGCGCCGTAAATGCAAATCGGCTGTGCCGCTTTTCGCCTTTCAAGGCTCGTGTGTCTACCAGATCAAAGGGCGGGTCGGGACCAAAAGTGTGCTGGTGCAGCCTCTGCCTTTTGATCTGACCAGCGGAACAGTGCTTACCCTGAATCTCGCGGTCGAGAGTAAGTCGCTGGAAGCAGGGCTGGACGTGCGGGTGATCGCACGCTATGCGACAGGGAAGCATAAGCTGGTGCTGGATATCCCACCCGGCACCTATGCCTATCAGGTCCTGACGGCGCATAAAATACTGGATGCGGATACCGTCAGGCTGAAGATTAAAATCCGCAGCACCAGCACCGCAGGCCGCGCCCGCCTTGATGCCGTCTCGCTTTTCGCCAGATAAGACGGTTTGCCGGTGGACTGGTTAACCGTCAGTCACTGGTCACGAGCTGGTCTGTGACGGTGATGAGGTTCGGCAGGGTGATCGGACTGTGAACCCCGTAACTGATCTGTACGGTATAAAGCCCCGCCGGTATCTGAAGCGGCAGCGTCCAGCGGTCTGGGATCAGTTCGTTGGCTCGCAGCATGGAAAACGGCAGCACACCGCCCGCGATCCCGCTGCTTTCCTGATGCAGTCGGCTGTCCCCGGCTTGATTCAGCAGTTCGACAATTACCGGTGCGCTGGCGTCGAGATCCCCTGCTGCACGCTGCCAGTAAAGCTGAAGAAAGACCGATGCCCCACGCGGCAGATGAACTGTGCCGTCTGTGTCCGGCAGCAGGGCGCTGTTAGCCTGCATATCACGCAGATCCACTCCGACAAGGCGCATCCCTTCCCAATCGTGATCCGGCGGGATAAAGGCCGGTGGGATCATGACCGGTGGGATAAAGGCCGACTGAATATCGGTCGGCGTGTCGTCATTCGTATGATAGGTATAGGCCACCAGATGATGTGAAAAATCTTCATGGTCCGAAAATGGCATCAGCGGCGGCTGCCACACCTGATCATCACCATAGCGGACAGGGAGTTCGGCATAGACCTGCCCAAGCTGCATATAGGCCGAAATCTGATTCGGGTATTCTCCGGCTACATGCTGCCAGACATACTCCGCCTTCGAGCCGCCGATCAGAATACGGGTCGATGGATCAAGCTCCTCCAGCCGGGTGGGGACATCCCAGTGATAAACCTTGCTGAACTGCGGGAAGAAGAAATGCAGCCGGTGTTCGTTGAAGGTGTACATCGTCAGGGTTTCATCGCCACCGTGTGTCACGGCCTGCGCCCGGATGTCATTTGCCACAGCGACCAGACTGGGATTTAAGACCGCGTATTTCTCCTCATCGGTATCAACGCCCTGCATGATATAGCGGAGGTTAAACCCGGTCAGCGCAATCGGCCCGACGAGTCCGAGTGCCGTCAACCCGACATACAGCGCCCGCCTGCGCCATTGGCCCTGGCTCGTCAGCGGGATCAGCCAGTGATCCATCAGCGCGGCTACAAATCCCGCCAGAATCGGGATGAGGGTGAACATCAGCCGTGACTGATATGAGTAGAAGAAGAACCAGACAATCGTAAACGGCGCGATAATCAGCACGGTCTGCACCGTGGTTGCGCGTGTATTGGCGGATGAGGTGCGCCACAGCGGATAAAGCTGATGTACCAGCAGCGCCAGCCCGATCACAATCAGGATCACTTCCAGCAGAGTCAGGCGGCCACGCGGTTGATAATGACCAATCACCCAGTTAATCACCGTGTCATTCGGGTTGATAATACTGGGGATCGTGCCGAGATAGAACAGCGCCAGCCCCAATCCGATCTGAAGGATCGACCGGCGCTGCCCCGGCATCCCCTGTGGCATCCGCTGCCATGCGTAGTGAATGCCGTATCCGCCGGCCAGCGTCATGATGATCAGCAGCCAGTGAAACTGCATCCCCGACCGCTGCGCGAGGTCATTCCAGTAATTCGGCGGCATGATGACGGCATCATGGCCCATTGCGATATTGCGGAGATACCACAATCCGCCGATTGGGATACTGACCAGCCCGGTCACCGCCGCGATCTGGAATTTGCGGGCAAACATCCGCAGCGGCTGATCAGGCGGCGGCGTATTGATCCCGAACAGGCGGTTCCAGTCCACCGGAGTCAGGAGAGTGACGGCGGTCACTCCGACCAGCAGCATGACACCCAGTGCCCACGAGACGGCGGTCGGTTTGGTCCATAATGCGCCGCCGAACATCAGCCCGGCGATGATCGCATAACGCCAGTGATATGAGCGCCACGCCAGCAGAAAGAAGATCGTCGCGCCGGTGAAGTAAATGGCGACGGTGTGTTCCAGATCCCCGCTGAAGCTCCACTGGAAGACCGCCGGAGTCAGAAACCACAGGCCAGCCGTCAGGATGCCAATCGAGCGCTTGCGCCACAGACGCCACCCGACCAGATACGCCATCATGATACTGGTGAAGATAAACCACGGGATGGCGGCCCGCGCCGCGTAATCGCTGATCTGGCCCGCGATGAAGGTGGCAAAGGCGTAAGTCAGATGCACCAGTTTGGGATAATATTCGATCCATTCCGGGATGCGGTTGTTAAGCAGGTAGACTCGCGGCTCATAGCCGTAGGTCCACAGGGTATCGTAATAGATGAAGGTCCAGAACATCGTCGTCAGCAGATGGATGATGAACCCGACCGCAATCAGCCCGATGACCAGCCGAGATACACCGGAAAGCTGTGCGCTCGCCTGTGCGCCGTGTGCACCGTGTTCTGGCCGCACATCGGATGGCCTGCCACGCAGCCGGATTGCCACCAGCCCGGCCAGCCCCAGCACTATCGGGCCGATGATCACACCCGGCAGATCGAAAGATCCCCATGTGCCCAGGACAAACAACCAGAGTGTCCCAAACAGCGGGCCAAGCGCCAGCCCCAGCGTCAGGACGGTTGCACGATCCTGCCAGTCCTCTCCGGGAAGCAGGGCCAACGCCCACGGAATCCCAATCCCCAGAAAGAAACCGATATATAACAAGAGCGACACCAGAAATGTGCCTGCCTGGTCGGCTGTCATTTGTGCTTCTCCCGAATGGTGTAAACCTCACCCCTCAATCCCCGCTCCGCCCGGAGAGGGGACTTATCGTCCCTTTGCAAAAGCTGTTTTGGCAGAGAAAGGACCGGGGAATGAGGTTTTAAAAAGTGCATCATAGCGTCTGGCTGCGATGATCGGTTGTCTCTGAAAGCCTTTCGTAAACTTCTGATACCGCCTTTGCACACTGATCCCATGAGAACATCGACGTCCGCAGCCATCCGCGTTCCCGCATGGACTGCGCCAGCGCCGGATCATTCAGCACGTTCATGATCTGCGCCGCCAGTGCTTCTGTATCCGCTGGATCAATCAGGATCGCGGCATCCCCGGCGACTTCTGGCAGCGATGAACAGTTCGACGTGATGACCGGTGCGCCGCAGGCCATCGCTTCCAGCACGGGCAGTCCGAAGCCTTCATAGAAGGATGGAAACACAAACACATCAGCCCCGGTGTACAGCGCGATCAGTTCTTCTTCGGAGACATAGCCTGTCACGCTGACGTGTTCTTCCAGCCCAAGATCAGCCAGCATCTGCGTGGTCTCATGGTGATGCCACTGATTCGGCCCGACGATCACCAGCGTCTGGGTGACGCCGCGTTCACGAATCATGGCATAGGACTGAAGCAGCCCCGGCAGATTCTTGCGTTCTTCATCAGAGCCGACATACAGCACATAGCGCGACGAACGCGCAAATCTGTCCCGCACCTGATTGACTTCAGCCGGTGGGGCAGGCGTATACTGCGTGCCGATGCCTTCTGAAGTGTTGTGAATGCGGTCGGGCGGGATGTGCAGATAATGCGCGATGTCTTTTCGGGAACACTCGCTGACCGTGCAGATGGCGGACATGTTCGGCAGAATGCGCGGCAGCCAGCGGCGGTAGATCAGGGTGTCGAGCAGGGTGCTGACTCCGGGATAGCTCCACGGGATGACATCATGAACCGTGACGACTGAATGTACGGCTGGAGGCAGCAGCCCGAACGGAGTCACGCCGGTGGTATCGTGCAGGATGTCGAACTGGTGTCTCTGCGCGGCGCGGGCAATCTGAATGCTGCCGAGGGTCATCAGGGCCGGAAGCCGCTCACATCCGGGCAGACGTTCATGTGCGATGTCTGCCAGTGGGCCGGGGCCGCCTGCCGTCAGCAGGGTGATGTCATGGTCAAGGCGGGATAGGGCGCGGACGAATTCCACCGTATAGCGTCCGATACCGGTGAGCGGCCTGTCAAGGGCATAGGTGAGGACTCCGACGCGCATCTGTTTCCGCCCTGGCCTCATGTGATCAGGCCGCGAGTGGCAAAATGAGCAGCAGCATGATATTGGTCAGGCCGTGGCCCAGCGTCACGCCCCAGATGCTGCCGGTTTTCTCCGTGACCCAGCCGAAGAACATCCCCGCTGCAAAGACCACGATCAGATCAGGGATCGAGCGATAGCCGAGATGCAGCACCGCAAACAGAATCGCGGTATAGAGGATGGCGTGACGCCCAAAGATGCTGGAGGCCATCGGCTGAATGATGCCGCGAAAGATCAGTTCTTCCATCAGGCCGGTAAAGATGATCAGGATCAGTGCGGCCAGCAGCAGGCTAAAGATCTGGCCGTTATCGACCAGAGGTGCAGGCTTCAGGATGAGGTATTCGATATAGCCCAGCGGGAAGCCGCTGGCGACCGCCACCATCTGAAGCAGGGGATTTTCGCCTCTGGTCAGCCCTGCCGCTTCAGGCGGGATATTCAGGCTGCGGAGAAAGACAAATGCCGCCGCCAGCATCGGCGTCCCCATGATGATGTACCAGTACAGGGTGGGGATCGGCCCCAGTGGAATCGCAAGGCTGATGATGCGGATCAGCGGTGCGAACATCAGCGCCAATAGCAGACGGTGTACCGGATGTTCGGCCAGGGATACTGCGTGAAACAGCAGCGCCACGATCAGCAGGCTGTGAAGAAACAGCCCTATTTCCGGTGAAAGCAGCGCGGTGACGGCTTCAGCCAGGACAATGGCGGCCAGATAGATTTGCCCCGGTTGGGAAGGTTCCTGAAGAGATTTGAGCGATCTCTGTGCGATGTTCAACAGCCCTGACTCCACAGTGGTTTTATTGATCTGCTGGCTGGTCTGTGATCCGTCCGGGCCGGTACCTGAATAGCTGGACGCACAACTGGTTGAGAGTACGAATGGTTAATTGATGATCTGCACTACTCTGATCACCAGCAGCGTCGCAAACATCAAGGTGAGCGGTGTCATGGCAAAGCCCAGCACCCGATTCAGCAGCAGCTTTTTCGGTGAGGTGTCGATGACGATGATGTCTTTGTGGATGACAAAGGCCAACAGCAGAAGCATAGCCAGCAGGCTGCCTGTTGACGCCAGAGTGGTGGATGTGAGAGCCGATACAGTGAATGTAGTAACGGTGCTGGACATGGTGATTCCTATATAACTCTCTCAGGTGATCCCTATTCTATAAGGATAATTTTTCGACTGAAAGATGTTGGAAAACGGTAACAGGCCGTGTTGAGAGAAACGATAAACAAACTGAATTCATATCGAGGTGTATTAATGATTCAAAATGATGATAGCTTAATCTTTTGGGTTCAGAGCAGCATGAATGAGGTATCAAGACGGTCGAGTAATGAGGTTTCCTGAAGAATGTAAATTTGTTTGTCCACAAACGTAGGAATGCCAGTAATATAAGTATAGACTTAAGGCGATATGAAGTACTATGTTCCAGCGCTCATATAAAAGTCCTGTCTGCCACGTTCGCCCGTACTCACCATACCAGACCAGAACGAGGGAATAATGACAACTGCTGAAAAAGTCAAGCTCTTCGACGCCCCTGCCCCCGAAATTCATTGGGTCCCCGAAATCGAAAAACGCGAAACCGACGGCCAGATTGTTGTGGTGATCGCTGCCTATAATGAGGCGCGCTTCGTTGGAAGCGTGGTCCTGACGGCTTGTGAATACGCCGATATTGTGATCGTCGTCAACGACGGGTCCGCCGATGATACGGCTAACATCGCCCGCAAAGCCGGGGCAGTCGTCGTCAATCACGAAACCAACCGGGGGAAGGGTGTCGCCCTGAACACCGGCTTTAAAAAAGCAAAAGAATTCGACCCGGCGGTTGTGATTACCATCGACGGTGACTGGCAGCACATGCCAGAGGAACTGCCGGTCGTCATGGCCCCTGTGCTGGCAGGGCAGGCCGATATTGTGATCGGCTCCCGCTATCTGGAAAAAACCAGCAACGTCCCCCTGCAACGCATCCTTGGGCATCAGGGTTTCAATCTGCTGATCAATGCGGTTTCCGGCACGCCGCTGACCGACTCGCAGAGTGGTTTCCGCGCTTTTTCCCCCAGGGCTGTCGAAGCCTTCAATTTTGCATCCAAGGGTTTTTCAGTCGAATCCGAGATGCAGTTTCTGGCAAAGGATCTCCGGCTGCGGGTGCTGGAAGTGCCGATTACGATCCGCTATGTGGATAAACCCAAGCGCCCTGTCATCTCACACGGGATGCGCGTCCTCAGCGGCATTCTCAAACTGATCGGCCAGACACGTCCGCTGCTGTTCTTCACCGTGCCGGGCCTGATGATGACGATCATCGGCAGTGTCGTTGCATTAAGGGTGATCGAAACCTACTGGAAGATTCAGGAACTGGCGCTGGGGACCGCGCTGCTGGCGCTTACGCTGTGTTTCATCGGCGTGCTTTCCATGTTTACCGGGCTTATCCTGCATTCCCTGAGAGGACTGATCTTTGATTTTGTCCATCGGGGAAGCGGTCAATGATGTCGGTACAGGTCGATTACGAATATCCCGCAGCCCCGGCAGTCAGCCTCACCTCTAACATCATTATCGTCAGCTACAACAACCGGCATGATCTGAGCGCCTGCCTGAGTTCGCTGCGGGACGCGGGCTATAGCGGTGTGATCGTCGTCGATAATGCCTCACAGGATGGCAGTGCGGCATTTGTGCGGCGGGATTACCCAGAGGTCCGCCTGATCGAAGCAGGGGCTAATCTGGGCTTCAGCGGCGGGAACAATCGCGGGGCCGCTGCCGCAGATGCTGATGTGCTGGTGTTTCTCAATCCGGATACGCAGGTCATGCCCGGCAGTGTCGAACAACTGGTGCAGGCACTGGAGGCCCATGAAAATGCCGGTGCTGTGACTCCGAAAATCGTCCTCACCGACCAGCCAGACACGGTTAACACCTGCGGGAATGAGGTCCATTACACCGGCTTTGGTTACATTCGCGGCTGGATGCAGCCAGTGACGGCAGCCACGCTGAATCATCCGACTGAAGTCTGCGCGATCAGTGGGGCGGCCTTTGCCATCCGTCGTTCGCTGTATGAGGAACTCGGCGGCTTTGATGAGATCTTCTCACCAGCCTATGGTGAAGATACTGACCTCTCGTGGCGGGTGCGGCTGGCTGGCTATAGCTGCCGGTATAGCCCGGATGCGGTCATCGCCCATGACTACCACGTGAATTATACGCCGTCCAAATTCCGCTGGAACGAGCGCAATCGTCACCAACTGCTGCTGAAAAACCTGCGCTGGCGGACGCTGTTGGTCCTGCTGCCTGCGCTGCTGCTGGCTGAGATCATAAGCTGGGGCTATGCCGCGCTCAACGGCTGGCCGTATCTGCGGGCGAAATCTGAAAATTACGGCTGGCTGATCAGACACTGGCCGCCGCTCATGCAGTCACGCCGCCGCAGTCAGCATACGCGACGGGTGCGTGACCGCGATCTGCTGGTCTGGTGTACGCATCAGCTTGCTTATGGACAGGTCAGCAGCGGCTTCAGTGCGAAGCTGGCGCAGCGGCTGTTCGATCCCTGTTTCCGCCTCTGGAAACAGGCGGCCATGACGGTCATCCGCTGGTGAGAGTGAAGAGGATGACAGGAGAATGGCGCGTATGAAAATCGCACACGTTACCGCAACCTTTCCGCCTTATCACGGTGGCACCGGCACGGTGTGTTATTACAACGCAGTTGAAATGGCACGGCGCGGGCACAACGTCACGGTTTATACCGCCGCTTCCGACCGCGTAAATATGCCCGAAGACCCGCCGGAGATCACTGTTCGCCGCCTGCCTGCCGCCCTGCGGATCGGAAATGCGCCGCTGCTGCCAAAGCTGATGTCGCTGCACGGCTATGACCTGATCCATCTGCATTATCCGTTTGTGTTCGGCCAGGAGATGATCTACCTGAAGCGGCTGCTGCGCCGCTGCCGCTTTGTGATCACCTATCATCAGGATCTGATCCTGAACGGGATGATCGGCACTGGCGTCAGGATGCATGAAGCAGTTCTTGGCCGTCAGATCCTGATGGCGGCGGACCGGCTGATGTTCACCTCACTGGATTATGGGCGTTTATCGCGTGTCGCCAGCCTGTTTGACGATATCCCGGAGAAGATCACCGCGATGCCCAACGGTGTCGATGCGGACCGCTTCTGCCCGGAGATTGACGCTTCTGCCCTGCGTGCGCGTCATGGGCTGGAAGCCACCGACCGCGTGATCCTGTTCGTCGGCGGGCTGGATACACCGCATTACTTTAAGGGTGTTTCGGTGCTGCTTCAGGGCTTCGCACAGGTCAATGCTGCTGGGGCCGACGGCGTGCGGGCCGACTGCGTGCGGGCTGACGGCGTGCGACTGCTGATCGTGGGCGATGGCGATCTGCGGACGCAGTACGAACAGCAGGCGCATTCACTGGGGATTGCGGATCGTGTCACCTTCTGCGGACGTGTACCAGATGACGAACTGCCGCTGTATTACGCCCTGTGCGATCTCCACGTCCTGCCATCGACCACGATGGGTGAGGCGTTCGGCGTTGTGCTGCTGGAAGCAATGGCGACCGGTAAACCGGTGATTGCCAGCAGCCTGCCCGGTGTGCGAACCGTGGTCCAGCATCATTCGGACGGTCTGCTGGTCGCACCGGGGAATGTGGATGAACTGGCGGCGGCGCTTGCCTATCTGCTTGAAGATCCCGAACGGCGGCGCGAAATGGGGGCGAATGGTCGGCAGAAGGTGCTGACAGAATACACGTGGAGCGCGATTGCGCCGCGTCTGGAACAGGTTTACACGGAAGCGCTGACCTATGCTGCTGTCTGAAACACCGCCACTTCAGATCCCGCTGCTGGATCATTGGCACGTGTTCGATCTGGCCGCGATGCTGGCCGCAAAGTTCGCCACGAAGCACGACGGGATCGTGACAGTTGTCGCCCAATCCCCGCTTTACGCTCGTGAACTCAACCGGCGGCTGCGGGATGTACAGCAGCCCGGGCGAACGCACACCCTGATCTGGGCGGGGCCAGAACCGGATGAACTGCCAACGGTGACAGCGGCGCTGGAAGATTATACGCATGTGATCGTGATCGGCGGGGGCCGGCTTTCGCGTCTGCTGCGCGAGCCGTCCACGGGCTGGCGTTCGGTGCTCCGGCGCCTGTCCGATGCCGGGTTTGAAGTCGAAGCACGTTATGGCTTTCACGGGCCGCACAGTCTGTTGTGGGCGGCGGCGGTCAGGCTGATGCAGGCCCTGCACCGTGATGACCTTGCGGATCGCTGTCTCTATCGGATGCGCTCGGCCTGTGCGACACCGCAGACGCTGCTCACTACTCTGAATATTGTCGTGTTGAGGAAAGCGCATGTCTGACATCACGCCTGATCTAACGCCTGACATCATATCGGGCACAATGCCTGATCTCATCCATCGGATTGCGTGGCTCGATCACTGGTTTGAGACGATGCGTGCATCTGATGGCTACGCGGGGCCGGTGGTCCACTGGTGGCAGAACTGCCTTCAGTATACCGGCGCGGGGCTGGACTGGCGCTATGAGGGCATCATCAGCGGTTATCTCAACCTGTATCAGAAGACCGGCGATCTCCACTGGCTGGAGAAGGCAGAGCGGGCCGGGGATGATCTGGTCGCAGGGCAGTATCCCGGTGGAAATTTTCGCAATTCCAGCTTTGAACTCAACCCGTATTCCGGCGGTCGTCCGCATGAGGCCGCTGCGGATATTGCGCTGCTGCGGCTGGCGAAAGTCACCGGCTCGGAGCGTTATCTTCAGGCTGCAAAGGAAAATATCGACTGTTATTTCATCCAGCAGTTGTGGGCTGACGGTGTTTTCCATGACAATCTCGATCATTCCACCTTTGTCCCCAACAAAGCCGCCACATTGAGCGAATCGCTCTTGCTGCTGGCATCGCTGACTGATGATGAGTCCTATGCACTGTGGTATGCACTGCCGACACTGGACCGGATTCTGGATCATCAGATTTCAGACGGTCCGCTGCGTGGCGCAATCTATCAGTACAGCACCGGGCAGCACCGGGTTGAATGGTTTTTTCCGTATTACGCGGCACGTTGTATCCCCGCGCTGATCATGAGCTTTCGCTGGTCCGGTGATGAGCGCTATCTGAATGCCGCCCACCGCGCCGCTGACTTCATCATGCGCTGGCGCAGTCCCGACGGCGGCTTTCCACAGGTGATCTACCGTGATGGCCGTGTCAATCGCTATCCGCAGTGGATCGCTGGTGCGGCGGACATCCTGCGAGCGTTGGCCTTACTGACGCCGTATGGCGCTGATTTCGATCTGGCCCCCAGTCAGGCATGGCTCTTGTCCGGTCAGCTTTCGTCCGGCGGATTTCGTTCTGCTCACGGTTTCGCTTCGCAGAGTTCGCAGCGCACACCGGGGTTTCTGCCCGATTTCCGTGATGTGCTGCCGGTCTGCGGCTGGAATGATAAGGCTTTCCGCTATCTGACATCCGCCTTACCTGATCAGATCGAGCATGCGGCGTTCACTGCGGCAGTAAATACTGTCCGGGTTGATCCGGTCGAGATCGACTGCACCGTGCGCGGTCAGCCCGTGCGCTTTTATGAAGATGATGAACGCATCGAGCTTCGCAGTGCTGAACTTCGCGCCGTCCCGCAGGGCCAGACGCTTTACCGCTGGCATAAAGGCGCGATGTGGGCGGATGTCTGTGTACAGTCTTTGCTTTGGAAATAGAGGACGCATGTCGTATTTACTCCCCTTGATTGGCTTGGCGGTGATCGCTGTCCTTCAGTGGCGCAGATGGCAGCAGGATCAGGCCGTGCTGCGCGAACTGAAAACGCGGGCGCTGCCCCCCGTCCGGCTGATGTCCATGCCAAAAGTCAGCGTACTGGTGGCAGGCTGGAATGAAGCGCGGATGATCGAAGATCATATCGGCTCATTCCTGAACCTGTGTTATCCCAACCGCGAACTGATTCTGTGCGTGGGGGGTGACGATGATACGTATGCCCGTGCGCTGGCCTGTGCTGCCCCGAATGTGCATGTGCTGGAACAGCCGCCGGGCGCGGGAAAACAGGAAGCCCTCAAGCGCTGTTATGAACTGGCATCCGGTGACATCATCTACCTGACAGACGCTGACTGCCTTTATGACGATGAGTCGTTCGAGCGCATCCTGATGCCGATCATCAACGACGAGATGGCGATCGTCACCGGCGGCAGCCGTCCCCTGAACCGCCAGCTTGAGAACACACTGGCACTGCATGTCTGGTTTACGGATCTGTACAGCCGGTCGCGGTGGGGGGATTTGACAAATGGCATTCTGGGCCGGAATGCGGCGCTCACTCGCGGCGTGCTGGAGACCATCGGCGGCTTTTTTATCCCGGTGCCGACTGGAACTGATTATCACCTTGCGAAAGTGGTGCTGGATCATGGCTATGCCATCCGACATGCAGCAGGCAGCACCATCCAGACCCGATTTGCCGAAACCCTGACCCACTATCGCACCCAGCAGACCCGCTGGCTGCGTAATATCATGCTGCACGGCGTTCGATTTAAGGCGTATCGCGAAGCAGCACAGGCGGTTCTCGCTTCACTGGTTGGGATGTCCGTGCTGGTGCTGTCGGTTATCGGCCTGATCATCGGGCCGCCGCTGCTGACAGTCGTACTGCTGCTGTGGTGTTTCGTCATCGCCAGCCGGATGCGCTATATGCGTTTTGGTGAAGCGCTGACGGGTGTGTCCTTCGGGCACGGCTACCTGATGCTGCCGCTGTATATCCTGCTGGATTTCAGCCTGTGGTCCCTCACGCTGATTCAGGGGGCCATCCTGAATTCGGAACTGTGGTAAAGGGGATATAACGATGCAGGATAGACCCATGCGCGTACAACTGCTTCATAAAGGGGGAAGCCTCACCGGGACGCAGCGCTATGTGATGGAGCTGTATCACGGCCTGCTGACAGCGGGAGTCGATATCCAGCTTCAGCAGCCAAAGCGGTTTCCATCGGATCGTGTGGCGCAGCCGCTGCGCCGGACCGGTGTCGATGTGCAGGCGTTTTTCAACAGCTATCCGCTGGCGCTGGCCCCGGTCAGCACGGATCTCTATCACCTGCCGACGCAGACGATGGCGACACTGCTGCTCCGCCGTTTGCGGGTTCCGTGCGTCGTCTCTGTACTGGATATTATCCCGTATCTGACGCGCCATGATCCAATGCTGAACACCTTCCGGCATGGCGTGGATGCCGCATTTTATCGCCTTGCACTTCAGGCCCTGCGCCGCGCCGATGCCGTGATCGCCATCTCCGAATATACCAGACAGACCCTGGTAGAGACACTCGGCCTGAAGCCGGAACGGATCGCCGTCACCTATCTGGGCGTCGATCATCAGCGCTTTCGCTCCGTGAACGTGACCGATGAGTTCCGCCAGAAATACGGGCTGCGCGCTGATGTGCAGTATGTGCTGTATGTCGGCTCGGAAGATCCGCGTAAAAACCTGCGGACGCTGATGCAGGCGCTGGCGATCATCCGCCGCACACGCCGCGATGTCCGATTGATCAAGCTGGGAAAGGCGCATTTTGAGGGTGAACGCCGGGCGCTGCTGGGCATGATCGACACACTGACGCTCACGGATGCCGTGCATTTTATCGACACGGTGGATGATGAGGATCTGGTGCGGTTTTATAACGCCGCTGATGTCGTGGTGCTGCCGTCGTGGTATGAGGGCTTCGGCTTCCCGGTACTTGAGGCGATGGCGTGCGGTACACCGGTCGTCACATCCAACCGGACCTCATTACCGGAACTGGTCGGTGATCTGGCCGTGCAGTTTGATCCGGCAGACGCGCAGCAGTTGGCCGATGCGCTGATCTTCCAGCTTGATCATCCCGCAGACGCCGCCGCCCTGCGCGATCATGCCTTGCAGTTCAACTGGGCGCGGACGGTCCGCGATACGCTTGCCGTTTACCATCAGGTGCTGGGGACGCAGCCGCAGCCTGTTCAGCCGGTGATCGCGCCAGAGGTCGGATGAGAGTCGAACGGGTGGTTTATGTCTATAACCCGATCATGCCTGCTGGTCCAATCATGACACCGGATACAGGTTACAGCACAGGGAATAGCCATCTTGGAACATGAGAAAAACAGCAGTCGCGTGATCCTCAGGAATATCGGCAGTTCGGTGCTGTCGCTGCTTGGAGCCATGGTGCTGTCCTTTGTCATTAGCTGGCTGCTCGCCCGGCTGCTGGATAATGAGATTTACGGTCAGTATGTGTTCATGTTCAACACCTTCGGTCTGATTCTAAGCTTCAGTGATATGGGCCTCTCGAAGATCATCACCCGAGAGATCGCCCGATCCCGTGATGCTGCCGGGCAGTTTGTCCAGACGGCTGTGCTCATCCGGCTCACACTGACACTGTTGACCGTGATCGCCGCCCTGCTGGTGATCCTGACACTGGATCAGCTCGAAGGGCAGGAAATACTGGCGCTGATCGTCGTTTTTACACTGGTGATCACCAATTTCTCCGACCTGCTGCGAAGTGTGTTTCTCGGCTTTGAACGGATGGAACTCGATCTCGTCACACGGGTGGCAGAACGGGCGCTCACACTCGTGATTGTGATCTTACTCTCACTGGTCACGCTCACACTGGAAACCGCTGTCTGGGGACTGCTGGCCGGGGCGGTGATCGGCCTGCTGCTGACGCTGCTCTATCTGTGGAAGCTGATTACACCGCAGTTCATGCGGTTCAATCGCGGTTTTTCCACACTGATGCTGCGTGCAGGGCTGCCGATGGGCGGCAGTATTCTGCTGGTCTCGTTCTATTCCCGTTTTGATGTGCTGCTGATCGGCATCCTGCGTACTTCGCAGGAAGTCGCATGGTTCAGCATTGCCTACAGCTTTATTCTGATTCTCGTTTCCATCAGCTTTGCGGCATCAGGTGCGCTGCTGCCTGCATTCTCGCGCTATCAGGGCATCCATCTGCCGCTGCTGAAGGAGTCACTGCGTTATACATTGATCGCAGGCATGACCGCTGCTGTCTGTATCTTCATCGGCGCCGAGACACTCATCCTGACGATTTACGGCAGCAGTTATGCGCCGTCAGTGGGTGTGCTTCAGTTGTTTGGCTTCACGCTGGTCTTTATTTTCCCAACCCATCTGATGCTGAACCTGCTGCTTTCTGTCAACAAACAGACGGCAGTCTTCCAGCGCCATCTGCTCAGTGCGCTGCTGCTGCTGATCCTTGATCCGTTTCTGATCATGCTGCTGGGGATACAAGGGGCCGCACTCGCCAATATTCTGGTGGAAGCGACTGTTTTCGGCCTGTATCTCGCATTGATTCGAAAGCACACCGGCAGTCTGTTTTTCAGGCCGATTCTGCGGGTGTTCGCGGCAGGTGGGGCGGCGTTCGCGGCTTATTTACTGCTTCCTGCATCGGCAGTCTTCCAGATTTTGATTACGGTGGTTGTCTATCTGGCGGCGGTGTTCGCTTTCCGCTGCCTGACACTGGATGATCTCCAGCGGCTGGGCGGGATGATGCCGTTCGGGAAGCGCCTGAAGTATTTTGTCCCGGTGGCTGTCCTGATGATGCTGTTCACGATCCCGGTCACTGCCCAGGCGCAGGAACCGACATCGCCGATCAGGATTCCGGCGGTTCTGCTTGGAGAAGGCGATATGATCCGCGTTTACGATGACGGAAACGGCATCGCGGATTTTCACCGCGACACCTGGGTATTCGATGTCGGTGATGACGGCTCGGCGCAGTTGGTGATTCGCTTCTCTTCATATCCGAATATCACCGTGGCACAGATCTATGTCGATCACAATAACAATGGTACGGTCGATATTCTGATTGAGGATAATGAGGTGCGAGTGATCGAACCGGGATCAAGCCTGCCGGTGATCAGGGTGATCGCAAATGGGGACTGGTTTCTGCCGGATGGCAGGCTGAACTGGAATATCCGCTTTCAGACCGATGGCGCGATCCTCTACGATGAGAATGAAAATATCCCGGCCTCAATTGAGCTTCTGAACACGATTGCATCGATCTGGACGCCGTTTCTGGTACGGGATGGTGAGCCGGACATGGAGTTTGAATTCCTTGACACCAACAATGACGGGATTCCCGAATATCACCTTTGGCGGCTGCTGATTAACACCCCCTCACGGATCAACGCAACGCGCAGCCGATTGTGGGCCAACAGCGGACAGTATGAGCCGGTGCAGCCGCAGGGATTTAATCACTGGCCGTTTCTGGTCTCGAAAACGGCGGCGCCAGATGTGATTTCAGGTGGCACGAATTACTTCGATATTCCACCGTTCATCCAGATCGACTGGACAAATGGCAAGGTGACTCCGCCGCTGTTCCATGGGTATCCGATTGAGCACGGCTTCCATGTCCACAATCTGGAGTATCTGGAGAAAGGCAAGGTCAATTACGCCAACTTCGAAATCGCGCAGGCTTATTATGATCTCGCACAGGATCGCGATTCGCTGCCGGAACTCCACATTCGCCACCGTTACTTCGATGCATGGGACCCGAAGGCGTGGAATCTGCCTTCTCCGATCAATGAAATCAGATACTCATGGAATCAGTCGGACGTCAGTGACCTGTCATGGGATTTCAGGCTGGGGCTGGGGGGGCGGTATCCGGTGGTGGAAGAAACCATCTTCCCCGATTTCACCTATCGTTCAGTCCCTTATGACGATCTGCCGCAGTGGGTGACCACCCGTGACTGGGATATCTCAGTGCTGGTTGCCGCCGAGACCTTTCGCTATCCCAGTTCAGAAGGTATTTATGAATGGGCACCGGTGGAGGCGGTCCCGCTGCTGGATGAGGAGCTGGCCGCACAGATCAGGACAGACGAGATCGACTTTCGTAACAGCCTGCTGTCGCGGATGCTCTCCGGGCAGGAATACAACGTCGATATCCCCGCGACGTTTGAGTCGCTGATCGCGGGGATGCGTGGGGAGATTTCATACACATCCAGCCATCGGCCTTATCTGTATTTCTCTCCCGTCGATCAGAAGCTGCACCTCAGCTTTGCCGATTACGGCATCTGGAATTTTGAAGAAGGCGGTCAGCAGCGCATCTACAACCTGAACGGTGATGAAACGCTGGATCAGTGGATTTATCTGCTTGATGGGGATGTGCAGCGCCAGATGCTCTATGCCGATCCGTACCTGATTTATGCTGGCGAAGACGAAGTGCTGTTAAAACACGTAGAGATTGAGCCAGCGGCCTTCCAGACGCTGCCACCGACCACCCATACAGAGTGGCTGGCGCTCAAAAACCGGCTTGAGGCGGCGCAGGGCGCAGCAGACATCGTTCAGGGTGAGTACCGCCCGATGTTTGAGCAGTTTTCAGGGAAAGTCCAGCGATTCGCATCCGCCAGCATTTCGGATGTCCGCGCCTTTGATGGCGGCATCCGCTTTGTGCTCGATCTTCACGACGCGCCGCAGCATGGACTCGATCCGGGACTGGTTGTGGTCAGCATCCCGGCTGGCGGCACAGTCTCGTTTCTGCCGCTGACGCCGCCTGCGCTGACCTTCAGCATGGAGCCGCTGCCAGTCCGGGAACGCACATCGACCCAGCTTCAGCTTCGCATCGGCAATAACGGTCTGAAGGATGCGCACAATACCCTGATCGAGCTGTATGCCCGACAGCAGAGCCAGACAGTGCTGATTCATACAGAAGGCATGGACATCAACGCCGGTGAAGAGCGCATCCTGCGACCGATCTGGAAGCCGCAAAACCCTGGTGAATGGGAACTGTTCGCCAGAGTGACACAGGATGCTGTGTGGGATGATGAACAGTGGATCTCAGAGCGTGAAGCCGTTCAGATCGATGCGGTCACGGTTGATCCGATTCAGGTAGCAGAAGCCGACCTGTTACTGTCCCTGAATCAGGAACTTCCGCTGAATGGTATCCCGATCCTGATTATCATGGGCTGTCTGGCGATCAGTGCATCGGCGCTGTTTGTGCTGATTGCCAAGAATATGGGGCGCAGTGTGTAAATGCGTGAACTGACGCTCACACCACGGCCTTCACGGTCGATCTATTTCATCCTGCTGTTTTTAACGCTGTACGCGCTCACGACGTACTGGTATGCCACCCTGCGCTTTGGCGGTGCATGGAACGAAAACGACACCCTGCATCTGACGCATTCTATCCTCAGTGTGCAGGAGTCGGATTCGCTGATGAATACCCGCTTCCCATACGGCAACGGCCTGACTTTTCAGAGCGTAGTCGTCTTTCTGGCGGAACTCAGCGGCGTCTCTGTCCAGACACTTCAGATTTATGTGCTGCCGTCGATTGCCTGCTTTTTCCCGATTGTCGCGTTTATCACCTATCGCTCTTTCACACGGAATAACAGCACGGCGCTGCTGGCGACGCTGCTGCTCTATCTTCAGCCGGATTTTCTGTTCGTCACGTGGCGCGGCTCGCATGAAAAGATCACATGGATGCTGGCGCTGCTCATGCTGTATCTGCTGACGAAGAGTTTCAACCCTAATCGCAGCACCAGCCTGCTTGCCCGATATATGCTGCCGTTTTACCTGATCGCCTTTGCCTTTATCAGCAGCAACGCCTTCTTCGCGTCGTCGTTTATCGTGGCACTGGCCGTCAGTTCGATCACGGGCGTGATCTGGCTGATGATCCGGGGGCAGCTTCAGCAGCCTGTCAGCGACAGCGTGCGGCGTCAGGTCTTCCGGCTGCTGTTTATGACACTGGCGTGCGGGATTTTGCTGTATCTGTTCTTCTTCCACCTCTATCCGCCAGCCAACTCACTGCTGAATGCCTTTGGATCAATGGTGGATGCAGCAACGGCCCTGCTGTTCAATACCGGGGCGGATCGTCCTGATGAAGCCAATGCCTACAACTATATCGCCAACGCATGGATCACTCCATGGATGTATCCGCTGCTGAACAGCCTGAGCCTGCTGATTCTGGCCTTTTCGCCGATGGTATGGCTGAGAGGCGTATCGCGCTTTCTGCTCAATGAAGTCTCGGAATATGACCTGCCGATGGTCTATCTCTGGCTGATCTATCCGGCCTTCGTCCTTCAGTTGATCGCCTCTGTTTTCTTTGATCGCGTCAGTATTCTTGGCTCAAACATTCAGGTGCGGCTGTTTACACCGCTGATGCTGGTGGCTATTCCACTGGTGGCGCACGATCTCACCTTAATGCTGAAATGGTCCACACAGCATCCTGCACTGCGGCGGACGGTGCTGGCCGTTGGCGTCTGTTGTTTTGCGCTGTTCAGTGTATTCGCCCTGATGAAATCCACCAATGAGCCGCTGGTCAACAACAACTGGATCTTCACCACCCATTCGGAGCGTCTGGCGGGGCAGTGGGTGCTGGATCACAGCATCGAGCCGATGATCTGGGAAGGGGAAAATGTACGGCTGCGCTTTGCGATGCCGTTTCGTGACTTTGAAGTTTCACCGGAACGCTTCCGGTCCGGGATGCCTGTAGCGCAGGGCACCCGTTATTTCGTCGTATCTGAACTTGAGCGGACATTATGGCTTCGACAGGCAGAATCTCATCCCTATCTCGAAAACGAGCTGCAAGTGTACGACAACGGTCGGGCACAGGTCTTTTACAGACGGCCACGAAATCGTTATCAGCGCTGAACCGCATCAGATTCAGCAGCCTCGGCCTCACCGGAGAGCTAAAGCTCCTGCTGCTGACTGGCGGCCTGTTTGTCATCACGCTGGCCGTGGAAAATGCCCTGCTATCACCGCTGCGCCTGATTCTCGCACTGCTGTTTGTGCTGTTCGTGCCGGGATACTTCCTTCAGGCGGCGATCTTCCCACGGGATGGCGAACTGGCCCTGCTGGAACGGCTGTCACTGGCGCTTGGGACCAGTGTAGCGGCGATTCCCCCGATGGCGCTGCTGCTGGACTATCTGCCCTTTACCGCGATCAGCCTGACGCCGATCTTCGTCTGTGAAGCCCTGTATACCCTGCTGGCAGTGCTGGCCGCATGGTTGCGCCGCCGCCGTATTCACCCGACCGAACGGTTTCTGATCCGCATCAGTTCTGATGCTGGCTTCTGGTGGCAGACACAGGATCGGGTGAACCGACTGCTGTATCGGATCATGGGTGCAGCCTTCCTGATTGCAGGGATTGCTGCCCTGCTGCTGCTGATCATGCCGCCTTCCACACAGCATCTCACAGAGTTCTATCTGCTGGGCGGGGAAGGGCTGGCAGAGGATTATCCGCGTGTGCTGTCACGCGATCAGTCCGTACAGATTGAGCCGGTCATCGTAAATGGTGAAGACGGCCCGCGTCATTATTTTATTCAGGCATTTTATGACGATCAGGTGATTGCAGAGAGTCCGGTCTTCGCATTAGCAGCAGGTGAGTTGCTTTCAGTCCCTCTTACTCTGGATCTATCCAGTTTATCTGATGAGCAAAGTATTGAAATCCGCCTGCATCAACCACCGGACCTTATAAATTACCGCCGTCTTAATCTTTGGATCTCGCCTGAACGGACAGGAATGTATTAAGAAAGGGTTTTTGGCGTGAGACAGGGTTGATCGTCCGTGAAGCAGAATTGAACATCGTAAAAAAGCAGCCGAAAACTTACCTGCCTGATTGTCTAACCTCTGATTCATGTTATTATAAACACGATGCATACATGGTTCACTTAGCCAAGTGGATACATGAATTATTAGCAAAAGAACAAACAGGATAGCCGCTTCTGATCACTTAGCTTAACAACGTATCCAGTTTAATATAGTAGAAAGAGGTAAGCTTGGCTTCAAACGTCAGGTTCGCACTCGCCCTCTGTCTGTTGATTGTCTTTTGCAGCGCATGTCAGTCACCAGCAGACTCACCGCCAACCTCTACTGCACAACCGATTGTCACAGCACATCCGACAGAGGAAGCCATCCCCACCGGCATCCCCGTGACGATCATCGCACCAGAGAACAATGAGCGAGTGACTCTGGGTTCGGATAGTGCTTATTCCCTTGTGGCATCCTCTGCCCAGGTATTCACCGCTGATAGTGATATTGAAATACCGGACTCGTATCCGCCGCTGCCTGAAGATCACAGGTTTGTGATTGTGACGGCCACCGTGACCAATATCAGCGCCGAGCAGCCCATAACGATTGAACGTGAACAGCTCGCACTGTTTGACAGTGACGGCAGCACGTATCCGCCGGTTGAGGTTGAAGAGGGTGTCAGCCCGCTGATTTACGATCTCGAACTGGCGCGTGAAGAGAGCCTCATCGGGTTTGCGCTGTTCGCGATCCCTGAAGATGTGACCCCCGAAGGTATCCAATGGTGTCCCGATGGTGACTGTGAGCAGATGATACAGTCGCCGTTCGTGCTTCCATCATCATCTCCGTAACCGTATCCACGAGCGAATTTGAGGGCATTATGGTTTCAACACAACTCTTCCCCAAACTACGCAGTCTGTTACAAAAACGAACTTTAAAACTTTCAGCCGTTTTATTGATGTTGGTTCTGGGATTGAGCATGACATTTACGGCTCATGCCCAGACCATCAGTTTTTCTGCCAGTGGTTTGGCTGGGGCGAGTCTTGTATCTCCGACATCGCTTCAGTTCGGGCCGGATGGCCGTTTATATGTCTCGCAGCAGAATGGCCTGCTGTACATCTACACGGTCACCCGCAATGGGCCAAACGATTACGTGATTACTGACAGCGAGCAGATCAATCTCGTGCAGAAGTACGTCCCGAATCACAATGATGATGGGGCGCCGAATTTCAGCCAGCGAACCCGTCAGGTGACCGGGCTTTACGTGACCGGCACGGGCATTAACCCGGTGCTTTACGTCACTTCCAGCGACCCCCGGATCGGTGCTGGCGGCGGTGCGGAAATGAATCTCGACACCAATTCCGGTGTGATCTCCCGCCTGACATGGAACGGCGCATCCCGCGATGATCCCAGTGGGTTCTGGGAAAAGGTCGATCTGGTGCGCGGCCTGCCCCGTTCCGAAGAAAATCATGCGGTCAATGGGATGCAGCTTAGCCCGGATGGGGACACGCTGTATGTGACAGTGGGTGGCTCAACCAACGCGGGTGCGCCTTCCAATAATTTTGCATTTATCACCGAATATGCTTATTCGGCGGCGGTCGTCAGCATTGATCTCAATGCCATTGAGGCGATGACGGTCAAGACCAATAATTCACTTTACGGCTCTGAATCGTATGTCTACAAATGGATTTACGATCTGCCGACGCTGGATGATCCCACCCGCGCCAATACGAATGGCATCGCCGATCCCAATAATCCCGGTTATAACGGCGTAGAGCCGAACGATCCCTTCGGCGGAAATGATGGCTTAAATCAGGCCAAAATCGTCCCCGGCGGCCCGGTGCAGGTCCACTCACCCGGCTATCGTAATCTCTATGACATCGTCATCATGACCAGCCCCGGACATGAAGGCCGGATGTATGGTGTCGATAACGGAGCCAACTCACAGTGGGGCGGTCACCCCGCCGGTGAAATCGACTATCCGCTGGAATACGCCGGTTATCCGCCAACCGTGCCGACGATGGGTTCCTGTACCAATGACTATATCCCCGGCGAACCCGGCTCCAACAGCACCGGCCCCGGCGGTGACCCGTTCGTCAACAATCAGAATGGGCTGCATTTCATTCAGCCGCTCTCACCAGGTGATTATAATTTTGTGCTGCCCAATCAGAAATTTTATGGTGGGCACCCGGTCCCCGTGCGCGGGAATCCGGCTGGCGCAGGGCTTTACACCAAAGGGCCGCACACCAGCGCCCCCGGCGGCGATGACGCCTATCTCCGCACCCAGATCCTGCCCGCGAATGATCCCAATTTCGCCGCGCAGTCGCTGCCGGTAGACTGGCCGCCGGTTCCGCTGACTATGGCGTATCCGGCAGAATGCGACTTCCGTAACAGCGGCCAGACCGACGGTGCGCTTGCCAATTACGGCCCATCCACCAATGGGATCACCGAATATACGGCGTCGAATTTCTCTGGCGCACTGAAGGGCAATCTGCTGGCTGCCGGTTTCAGCTCCCAAGGCCCGATCTATCGTATCATCCTGAGCGCGGATGGCAAGACGGTCACCAACTGTCCGGTCAACAACCCGCCGAACGCCAGCCTGACGAACTGTAACGCGACATTTGTCACCGGCTTCGGCCAGATGCCACTGGATGTCACCGCACAGGGTGATAACGACATTTTCGGTGGCACTGTCTGGGCAGCGGTTTACGGTCTGAGCAGCAGTAAGGTCTGGGTGTTTGAACCCGCCGATTACAACGGTCGCGATACCGAAACCTGTGAACCGGACGGAAGCGATAACACACTCGACTCTGATGGTGACGGTTACACTGACTTCGATGAGATGGACCCGCGCAACGACACGAATCCATGCTCACCGGCCAGCATCCCGCAGGACAATGACGATTCCGAAATCAACGGCTTCCTTGTCTCGGACTGGAACGATCCCGACGATGATGACGACGGGATTCTGGACGAAGACGATCACTTCGCATGGGATGCTGACAACGGCAAGTCCACCAGCCTGCCGATTTACTATGAATTGTTCAACGCCGATCCCGGTTTTGGTTTCGGCGGTCTGGGCTTCACCGGCCTGATGAGCAACGGCACAACGCTCTATCAGGATCAGTTCATCCCCCCCGGCGGACAGGGCGCGGTGATCTTCGGCGGCACTTCCGGCCTGCTGACGATCCCCAAGCTGACAGAGGGCGATGCCTACGGCGCTAACAATAATCAGTTGAACGCCTTCCAGTTTGGCGTTGATGTCGGATCTTCTACCGGCCCTTATACCGTGCGCGGACAGATCAATAATCCGTTCTTCAACGGTCAGGCCCCGGAAAATTATCAGTCGCTGGGTATGTACATCGGCACTGGCGATCAGTCCAATTATGTGAAACTGGTCCTCATAGGGCACAACGGGAATAACGGCTTCCAGTTCTTTGTGGAGAACAATAACGCCCCCGGTACGGACATCGTGACATCCAATATCAGCGGCGTCCTGAATGCCAACGAGATCGAGCTGTTTTTCGTCGTCAATCCGAATGACGGTACAGTCGTCGGGCAGTATGCGCTGGATGGTGGTCCACGGGTCAACATCGGCATGATCACGCTGACCGGCAGCCTGTTAAATGTGGTGCGCGGGACCTATACCAATCAGGGGCAGCCGTCTGCGCTGGCGGTCGGCGTCATTGGGACATCGTTCGGCCCTGCACCTGAATTCGGCGGCACGTGGGATTACATCGCGGTCGAGCAGAATCCGTCCGATACTGATGCGCTGGTCAAGATCGACACCGGCGGCAGCATCAACGGCAGCACCTTTAACAGCGGCTTCTCGCTTCAGAACACCTCAACCGGGGCCGACATCACCAGTGTCACCTTCGATCTGAGTACGGCCATGCTGCCTGAAGTGGTCTTTGATCCCAACGGTACGGCTGGCGATGCGGTCGCCAAGGGCTTTACGCCGCTCAGCGGATTTGGCGGCACAATCTCCAACCACAGCTTCGGCAGCCCCTATGAGGGCGGCTTCTACAAGCTGACAGTCAATTTCAGCAACTTTGATCCCGGCCAGACGCTGAATTTTGCGGTCGATGTGGACCCGATCAGCATCAAGGGCGGTTCTTCGCCAGGGCCGAACGACTCCGGCAGTGTCTCCGGCCTTGAACTGGCAGGCACGACCGCGACCGTGGCCTTCAGCAATGGCGAGACGCACGAAGTCGAGCTGTATCGCATCCAGCCGAACAGCATCGGTGGCTCGGTCAACATCGCCCGTAACCTGATCCCCGCCGCGCCGACGATCTCGGTACTGGGACAGCCGACACTTCCGACCACCGTCTATGACGATGAGCAGATCATCCGCGTCTCGGCTGCACCCGGTTCGGATGTGTCGCTGCTTCAGTTGGAAGCTGGCCTGTTTGTGGAAGATCTGAATGGCCCGTATGCCGGTGTCGGTTATGACATCGACCCCTATGAGGTCAACAGCATTATCGCCGTTCAGGAATTCGACGCCACAATCGGCGCACAGGGTTATGTGGATTTCAATGTCACGCTGACTCGCGGCGATCCTGAAGCCGGTTATCACCTGTTTGCGGCGGTCCGCAAGGCCACTGATGGCGCGACCAGCGATCTGTCGAACCATGCAGTCCTGAAGTATGACCCGAATGCAGCGCCGCTGGTGGTGGCACGTATCAACGCGGGTGGTCAGGCCTATACTGATACAGAGGGGAAACAGTGGAACGCCGATCAGCACTTTGTGAACGGCAACTGCTACCCTGCGAACTGTGCGAATCTGGTTAACGTCGGCATCGCCAATACCACGGACGATTTCCTGTATCAGAACGAACGCTACGGGAATATGGGCTATGCGATCCCGGTCCCGGTGGTCGATCAGTACATTGTGCGCCTGCACTTCGCCGAGATCTATCACGGCGTAAGCAATGCCAACGGTGCTGGGGCACGCCAATTCGATGTCAGTATCGAAGGGACGCAGGTTCTGAACGACTATGACATCGCTGCTGATGTCGGTTCTGCCGCCGCCGTGGTGAAGGAATTCACCGGTATTCAGGTGAATGACGGCGTGCTGAATATCTCGTTCACTAATGTTGTCGATAATGCGAAGGTTTCGGCAATCGAAGTGCTGCGTTACGATGAAGGCGGATCAGAGAATCCTATCGTCGTGAACCCGGTTTCTGACCAGTCCGATCTTGAGGGTGATGTCATCAGTCTGGCCGTTAGTGCCAGTGGTGGCGATGGCAGCCTGGCCTACAGCGCGACTGGCCTGCCCGCTGATCTGACCCTCAACGCCAGCAGCGGCCTGATTTCAGGCACTGTTGCCAGTGGTGCCGCCGATGGCGGGCCAAATAACAACGGCGTCTATCCGGTCACTGTTTCGGTCGATGACAATGACGCAAACAACAGCGATGTCGTCAGCGTGTCCTTCGACTGGACGATTAATAAGGCCGTCGTCGTCCAGCCCGGCGAAGTGCTGTACCGTGTCAACGTCGGCGGCCCGCAGCTTGCGGCGGCTGATGGCAGTGATGACCCGTGGAGTGTCGATACTGCGGCCAATCCGTCACCCTATCGTGTAGAAGGTGGCACCAGTATCTTCACGGCCAGTTCCTCCGGCGCATATACCACCCCCGCCCAGATCAATATGAGTGATCCGTCACTGACGGATGCTCCGGCGGCGCCGCCGGCCTTGTTCGAAACCGAACGCTGGGATGCTGCGACTCTGCCTGAAATGGCGTGGGCATTCCCGGTTGATCCGGGGACCGAAGTCGAACTCCGCCTGTTCTTCGCGGAACTCTTCAGCGGCATAGATGTTGCAGGCGAGCGCGTGTTCGATGTTCAGGTCGAAGGCAGTGTTCCGCCCGCCTTGGATAACATCGATCCCTTCGCAGTCGCAGGGCCGAAAGGGGCGATCATGCGCTCGGTGACGCTCACCGTGACCGATGGCACGCTGAATATCGTCCTGCTGCATGTGACCGAAAACCCGGCTCTGAAGGGGATCGAGATCATCATCCCAGAGGACACGTCACCATCACTGGTATTCGAACCGGCGACCGCGTCCTTCACACTGCTTCAGGGCGAAACCGATACCCAGACTTATACCATCAGCACCAGCGACGGCAGTGCGCTGCCCGGTGATCTGACCCTGACTGCGCTTGATACCGTGACCTCTAATCCACCGATCTGGCTGACGCTGGACGGCGAAACGGGCTACACAGTTGATTCCGGCGGTCTGGATGCCAACACCTACACCGCGACGATCACGGCCAGCGGCACTGGCTTTGCCAGCGGCACGCACACCGTGACGCTGATCGTCTCTGGCGGTTTCGTCAATAACCCGCCGGTGATTGATCCCATCGCCGATGTCACAGTGACCACCGGTGATACGATCACGGTCAGCGTCAGCGCGACCGACGAAGACGATGTCGATGATACCATCGCATTGAACCTGTCGATTGTCGATGACAGTGACAGCAGCACCGTCCCGGATGCCGAGTACACCTTCGTTGATAATGGCGACGGTACCGGTACGCTGACATGGAACACGGACAGCGCCGATCAGGGCAGCTATACCGCATCAGTCAGCGCCAGCGATGGGGTGAACAGCCCGACGACTGCCGCCTTCGGCATCACGATCAACTCGCCGCTGGTCAATCAGCCGCCGCTGGTCACGAATCCCGGGACGCAGACCAATGAAGAAGGCGATACCGTTTCGCTCCAGATTCAGGCCACACCCCCTGAACAGGGCCAATCCCTGAGCTACGTCGCTGACGGTCTGCCGCCCAATCTGACGATCAACCCGACCACGGGCCTGATCTCCGGTGAGATCTCGGCGGGTACGTCTGGCACTGGCGCCTACATGGAGCAGAACGGCCTGCTGGTGGTCGAAGTCGAATCCGTAGCCGCTATTGGTGACTGGGATGACAGCAGCCTGTCTGCTGATATTCCGTCCCCGATTGCTGGTGCTGTCGGCAAATACTATGAATGGTTCAGCGGCAGTTCCAGCGGCAGCGTCGCGCAGCCGAATGCCGGAAATACACTCCGCTACCCGATCCTGATCGAGACACCGGGGCTGTACCGCTTCCAGCTTCGCTCGGCTGCTCCTCACAATTCGGAACACAACGACGCCTGGGCGAGCATCAAGGGGACTGGCAGCCGTGCATTTGCCCGTCAGGGGAATGCATTAACGCCGACCGCGAATGTCGCGTTGGGGAATAACTTCTTCAAGGTGTATCAGAATGCATCCAATAACACCTGGATCTGGACGACGACGCATGTCGATAATAACGGACATCAGGTCTTCTTCCAGTTCGATGCGCCCGGTGTATACAACGTCGAGATCGCAGGACGTTCGACACAGTTCAAGATTGATCGTTTTGCACTGTATCTGGTCGATGCGACCCATGCCAATAACCGTTATAACAACACGCAGTTGACCAACCTGCCTGCATCTCCGCAGGACAGCACTGGCAGCGGCGGCGCGGCGGATAACAGCCCATATACGGTTGAAGTCACGGTGACGGATAACGGCACACCCTCTGAAAGCAGTATGGTGACCTTCCAGTGGAACGTCACTGAACCGGGCGTTGTGACCAATCCGGGCGCAACCGTGACGGTGAATGCCAACGGTGGCCTGTTCGCCAGCACTTACGACTCCAACTCGATGCAGATCACCAATACAGGCGATGTCGAGATCACCGGTGTCTCGTTCGACCTTCGCACGGCCTTCATGCCGGATGTGGTCTTTGATCCGACCGGGACGGCAGGTGACAGCGGCGCGAAATGCCTCACGGCCAACAGCGGCGCAGCAGCAGTGGGTTATGTCAACCCGGCCAGCGCCTGTGTGACGCCCTTCAGTGTCCCGCAGAATGGCACCAACAGCGCCGACGGCTACCGCGTGATGTCACTGGCGTTCACTGATTTCGATCCGAGTGAGAGCTTTGGCTTCTCGGTGGATATTGACCCAACCAGTATCAAGGGCGATGCCTCGACCGGCGATGCGGGTTCAGTATCCGGTCTGGAGATGATCGGCGCGAAAGTAACGATCACCTTCGCTGACGGCACGACGCTCGTCTCGCCGCTTTGGTCTGATGGCAGCAACGGCGGCTCTCGTGTGGTCGCAGTCGTGCCAGAACCGGCACCCGCTGCGCCGACGATTGCCATTCAGGGCGTGCCGGTGACTCCGGCAGTCGTCAGCAATGCCAGTCAGACGGTCCTGATCACCGGGCCAGCCAATGCGACGGTCGCCCTGCTGCGTGCCGACGCTCGCCTGTACATCGACAGCGGCGCCAGCGGCGGCTATGACATCGCCCCGTTTGAGGCCAATGAAGTCATCGCCAGGCAGCTTTATAACGTCACACTCAACAGCAGCGGTCAGGGCAGCATCCCGGTGATGCTGACGCAGACCGACAGCCCGAATGCCGGGCCGGATGGCGGCCTGAATCACTTCGTCGCGGTGGTCACCCGTCCCGATGGGCGCACCAGTTTCGCATCGAATGTGATCGTGCTGGAATACAATCCGAATGTCGTGACACCGAGTCTGGTTGCCAACCCGAACAGCTTCACCCTCACGGCGGAAGCAGGCAGCACGACCGCGCAGAATGGCAGCTTTACGATCAGCACCAGCACCAGCAGCCCGGTCCCGGCCAATGTCCTTGTGAGTTCGAACGCAGCATGGCTGATCCCGAACGCTGCACAGCCGGGTAACTTCAGCGTGAACCCGTCCGGCCTGCCAGTGGGTGTCCATAACGGCATCCTGACTGTGAGCGCCAGCGGTTACAACAGCACGACGGTATCCGTCGCCCTGACGATCACCCAGCCGGATACACCGCTGTTGGTGGTGGATAAAACCGCCGACAAGCAGAGTGTGAGCTTCGGTGAGCAGCTCACCTATACGATCACGGCAGAGAATGAAGGCGGGGCATCCGCACTCGATGTCGTCGTGACCGATATGCTGCCTGCCAGCACCGCGTTCGTCTCGGCGACTTCTCCATGCACCCATGCCGCCGGTGTCGTGACCTGTAATCTCGGCACGCTGGCAGCCGGTGGAAACAGCAGCCTGACGATTGTCGTGGATGTTATCGCGGATGCAGAGTCCTACACCGTCTCTGCGACGAATGGCGCACCGTTTGATGTCAATGACCTGTCGCTGACGTATAACCTGCCGCCGGAAGTTCAGTTCATCTCTGCCAGCCCTGACGCCGATGACGCGGTCTGTGCTGAAACAGAGGGGACGCTCACGTGCAGCTTTGGCGTGACCAGTGTCGGCGATACGCGCTACGTTGAGGTGTTTGTCACCAGCCAGCTTCAGGTGACGGAACTCGTCAACGCGGTCTCGGTGACATCGAGCAACGCGGCCACCGCCACCGACAGCGTGACGACGCCCATCGAGAACGATACACCGGGCGATCCGAAGGCGCTGGTCGAAATCACACCGGGGCTGGGACTGTCTGCAAGCTCCTACAACAACGACTCGTTCATCATCATCAACCAGTCCACCGAAGGAATCACGATCACCAGCGTCAGCTTTGATCTGAGTACGGGCATCCTGCCGGATATGGTTTTCGATCCGACGGGCGGCGGGGGCGATGCGACGGCCAAATGTCTTACGGCTAACAGCGGCGCAGCGACCGTCGGCTATATCGTCCCGGCGAATCCCTGTGCATCACCGTTCAGCCAGCCGCACAACGGCGGCTATGATGTGATGAGCATGAGCTTCAATGACTTCGCGCCGGGTGAGATCTTCACCTTTAGCGTGGATGTTGATCCGAACAGCATTCAGGGTGTTGCCGGTGCGGGGAATGCCGGTTCTGTCTCCGGTTATGAGTTGATCGGCGCAACGGTGACCGTCACCTTCAGCAACGGTTCGACCATCACCAGTAACCTGTATCAGGAAGGCTCGCTCGGCGGTTCGCAGGCGGTTGTGGCAGAAAACGCCACCACCAGCCCGACGATTGCCGTTCAGGGTATCCCGAATACGCCAGCAACGGTCAATCAGCAGCAGCAGACCATCATCGTCACCGGGACGCCGGGCGATTATGTCAGCCTGCTGGTGATGGATGGCCGCATGTTCATCGCATCGGGCGATCCGCCATACGATGTCTCCGATACGACCTACTACGCGAACGAAGCCATGTCGGGTAAGGGTCTGTACACGGCGCAGATCGGCGCAGGTGGAACGGTCAATATCCCCATCACGCTCCTGCTGACCGATGGCGGTGCGAACCCTGACGGCGGCCTGAATCATATCATCGCCGTGACCAGCGCCACACCGTATGCGGTCGATCAGCAGACCAGCCAGACGTCAAACCTCATCGTCCTGAAGTATGATCCGAATGCGACGATCAGGAATCTGGTCATCGCACCCAGCAGCTTTACCTTCAACCTGAATGAGGGTGAAACCGACAGCACTACCTATGTGGTGAGCAGCAGTGATGGCAGCACTCTGCCGTCTTCGGCACAGATGGCCGTCATCGACGATGACACCAATCAGCCAGCGACATGGGCCGGTACGACATCCGCTGCCAATCAGGGGACACCGTATGAATTCAACGTGAATGCAACCGGCCTCACACCGGGGACCTACACCGCGAAGCTCATCGCAGGCCCGGTGGCCGGTTATCAGAATGCTGAGGCGACGATCACACTCGTTGTGACCGATGACGGTGGCGATGCTGAACCGAAGGCCTTTGTCGGTATCCTGCCGGGCAGTGGTATCGGCAGCAGCACCTATGATGATGGCTTCACTATTACCAATCAATCGACGGGCGGCGTGAAGATCACCAGCGTCAGCTTTGATCTCAGCACCGCGCTCTTCCCGAATATGGTCTATGACCCGCTGGGGACGGCGGGTGATGTGACCAGCAAGTGCTTTACACCGACCTTCGGCGCCAGCGCGACCGGTCAGATCGATCCCGGCAGCGAGTGTTCTGCACCGTTCAGCCAGCCGCGTGGTAACGGCGGTTACGATGTGCTCACAGTCAGCTTCAATGACTTCGATCCGGGTGAAAGCTTCCGGTTTGCGGTGGATGTTGATCCGACCAGCATCGAAGACTCGCCGAACATCGCCGGTCCGGGCAGTGTCTCCGGTCTGGAGCTGGCAGGCACGACAGTGACCGTCACCTTCAGTGATGGGACGACGCTCGTCGGCCAGACTTACCGCACACAGCCCAGCAGCAATGGCAGCTCTGAAAATGTCCTGGTGCTGGATGCCGACAAGACCGCGCCCGGCCTGACGGTGCTCAATACCACGCCGACCCCCTCTGCCAACGGCTATCAGGATGCCTATGTCAGCACCCTGAACCGGACAGCGCGAATCAGCGGCCCGGCGGGTAAGCGTGTGACGCTGATGGTGGTTCAGAGTGTCCTGACGACCTCCAACACCATCGCCGATCCGTTTGAGGCGAACAACGCGCAGGTGATCACCGAGTACGATGCCACGATTGGCGCCGGTGGAACGGTTGATATTCCGTTCACGCTTGCCAACCAGACCAGCATCTACTATCTGATGGCGGTCATCAACGGCGAACAGACCAGCGATAGTTCGGTGATGTGGCGTCTGAAATATCAATCCAACGCCTCACCGGTCGCAAATGCCGGACCGGATCAGACCGTGACCGACAGTGATAACAACGGCACGCAGGCCGTGACGCTCAACGGCTCCGGCAGCAGTGACAGTGACGGCACGATCGTCAGCTACGTCTGGACTGAAGGCGCAGCACAGATCGCGACCGGCGTGTCCCCGACCGTGAATTTCACCGTCGGTACACACACCGTCACCCTGACGGTGACCGATGATGACGGCGCAACGGCATCCGACACGGTCACGATCATCGTCACCGGCGGGCAGACATCGACACTGCCGACGGTCGTGAGCTTCACACTGATCAACTCCGAGACCGATCAGGTCATCCGGACGATGGTGGATGGCGAGACGATCAACCTTCAGCAGACGGGTAACAAGCTCAATATCCGTGCTGAAGTCCAGAATGGGACCGGGCCGACCACCAAGAGCCTGATCTTCAACCTGTCCGGTCCTGCTATCCGCAACTGGACGGAGAACAGCGCCCCGTATGCGCTCTACAGCAACGACGGCAATAACTACGCCAACTGGACACCGCCGCTCGGCAGTTACACGCTCCTGGCGATACCGTATACGGCTTCCGGCGGCGGTGGTCAGGCCGGGACACCGCTGACGATCACTTTCATGGTGGTCAACCAGACTTC
>CAYNDH010000006.1:60091-67205 GCA_964395665.1 uncultured Anaerolineaceae bacterium | reverse complement strand
TATAAATATCCCTATGTTATATTGGTGCCGGACCTGCCAGAGGCACTGCGCCTGCATGATATGGGGTATAAAGTCATGATCGGCGAACTGGATAACCCTAAAACCTATCAGCTTGCCAGAGCAGATCAGGCGCTGCTGGTTGTCACCACGGCCAGTGATCAGGTGAACGTCAATGTTGCGGCGACGGTGCGCGAAATCGCAGAGAAGGTGCAGATTATCGCGACCGCAAATGCTGCTGCTTCAGTCGATATTCTCGAACTTGCTGGATGTGCACATGTCCTTCAACTGGGGGATATGATGGGTGCAGCACTGGCACGTCGCGTATCTATTGGTGAGATACTGGCGTACCCGATTGGTCAGTTCGATAATCTGGAGATCGCTGAAGCGACCGTGCGTGATACGCCGTTGGTGGGTAAGACCCTGCGTGAAAGCTGTTTGCGCGAAGATGTCGGGGTGAATGTCCTGGGTATCTGGCGGCGTGGCGCGTTTCAGGTGGCTCAGGCGGAGTCCTGCATAACGCCCAATAGTGTGCTGGTGATGGCAGGTACGGCAGAGCAGATCGCACGTTACAACGAACTGTATCGCAAGGAAGCCACGCCAAGCGCACCGATTCTGATTATCGGGGGCGGAAGGGTCGGTAAAGCAACCGGCAGAGAACTGGCAGCACGCGGCCTCGATTATCGTATTGTAGAGAAACTGCCTGAGCGTATCCTCAATACTGAGAAATACGTGTTTGGTGATGCGGCTGAACTGGAAGTGCTGGAGCAGGCTGGTATTCGGGAAACGCCGACGGTGCTCATCACAACGCATGAAGATGATATGAATATCTATCTCACGATCTACTGTCGTCGGCTGCGGCCCGATGTGCAGATTATCAGCCGTACCGGTTTGGAGCGGAACATCGCCACGTTGCATCGTTCAGGTGCAGATTTTGTTCTATCGTATGCATCCACCGGTGCAAATGCCGTTATGAATCTGATCGGACGCAACAATATTCTGATGGTTGCTGAAGGTCTGGATGTATTTGAGGTGAAAATCCCTGAGAGTTTAGCGGGCAAGACGATTGCAGAATGCGGTATCCGCAAGAAGACGGGATGCAATGTTATTGCGCTTCGTCAGCGGAATGCACAGACGCGTGTTGTGTTGAATCCGCATCAGCCGCTGCCGGACGATGAAGATGCGCGCATTATTCTGGTGGGTACCCCAGAGGCAGAGGAGCGTTTTCTGAAGCACTATAATGTATCTCATAGCTGAGCTACGAGTTGGAACTCGTGTCGTTAATCAGGCACGATACTCCACGGGCACTGGATCAGAGCAACAGTGGCCGCACTTCGCAAGACAAAGAGGACATGTAATCTTTTTGAAGTATTCATTGAAAACCTCTGGGTTATCCTGATTTGCGTTGTAGCCAGCATCGGGAATGACATGATAGGCTGCCTGTTGCTCCGTTTCAGCCCAACGCGGCATATCGCGTTTTATGGTGCCCGTCCTGTCTTTATCCCCATGTGTGAGCAAAAGCGGCATAACTTCCCGCGTTTCGCAGAGACTGTGTATAGATAACGCTATTCAGTTTAACTTTCCCGTTACAAACAGGGCCAGAAGTACCAACTTTACCCCTTCTTTCTCCCATCATATCGCGAATTTTGACGACTTTGTTGACAGCATTTCATTTTTCAGTAGAATAATCGATTATTGATAATCAATTATTGATTGCACTGGAATGAATTGGCTGTCACAGCAACCTCATCACCTGAGTACCAAGCTGAACTCCCTGGCTGATCAGGTTTACGAACACCTGCGGCTTGCGATTATCTCGGCGGAAATAGCACCGGGGCAGAAGCTGGTCGAAATGGATATTGCCAAACAGGTGGACACCAGCCAGGGTCCAGTTCGTGAGGCACTACAGCGCCTCGAACGTGATGGTCTGGTTGAGCGTCAGGCGCGGAGTGCTACTTTTGTCACCAGCGTTCCGGTTGATGAGATGTATGAACTGTTTGCGATACGCAGCAGTATTGAGGCGTTTGCGATCCGCCGGACAGCGCAGAAAATTACGCCGGACCAGTGTGATTTACTGGATAGCCTGATTCACAGCATGGAACAGGCCGGCAGCGAGAACACGTTACTGCGCCTCTCCCAGTATGATATGGAATTTCACCGATCGATCGTGGAATGGTCAGAGAGCGCGGGGCTGCTGCGCGTCTGGATGACACTTTCCAGCCAGATTCAGCGCTTTATCGTTCAGTCCCATGCTGAGCATTATCCAAATTATGTTGAAATCGCCACACGGCACAGTCCTATGGTGGACGCCCTGCGCCAGCACGATCCCGAAAAGGCTGCACAGGCGATCCAGGAGCATATTATGCTGATCTGGCCGAGGATTAACCCATAACCTTGTTTTTATCCGTAATAAAGCGGCAATGCCCAGCGGATGAAATTCAACAGCCTTAGCGAAGGAGGTGCAAGCTCAGAGACCGCAATGCAGTGAAATATTCGTTTAAGTTAAGGTTACTGAGGAGAACGACATAATGAAAAGAAGTAATTTCAGCCGTAGAGACTTTTTACGTCTTACTGGCAGTGCCGGGGTCGCCCTGGCTGCCGCACAGGCAGGATTTACACTGGCACAGGATGCCACTGCAACCCCCCTCCCACTCCCCGTTGGTGAAGAAGGCAAACTTTCAGTCATTCACAAAACAGAATACTTTGAAGTCGTTCAGGCGATGTTCCGCGATACGGTCGTTAATTTCGCGGCAGATCGGGATACTGAACTCGACATCTCAACCGCCAATCCTGAATTATTCGGCGATTTTACAGCCAAAATGCTGGCGGCGGTGCAGGCCGGTAATCCACCCGATCTCGGCTATCATGTGTTGAGTATCCCTCAGATGTACGCGCTCGACATCGTGGAAGATGTCAGCGACGTTGTGGAGAAGGCCATCGAGTTATACGGGCCGGTTATCCCAGTGATTGCCGAATTCAACGCGAAAATCGATGACAAATGGTGGGCCGTGCCGTTCATGTGTACCACGGGTGCATGGTTTGCACGGCATGATCTGTTTGAAGCCAAAGGGATCGATGTGCGATCTCTCGACACGTGGGATAAGCGGCGTGATGCAGCGCTGGAGGTCTCCGACCCGGATAACAATGTCTGGGGCTGGGGCTTATCGGTCAACCGAAGCGGTGATGCGCACGGCCTGATTCTGGCCGTTATTCAGGGCTTCGGTGGCAGCTTCACCGATGAAACCGGGCTGCGTGTCACATTCAACTCACCGGAAACGGTAGCGGCTGCCGAATGGCTGTCGGACATCTATATCAACGAAAAATACCGCCCGATGCTGCCGCCAGGTGTTGAAAGCTGGACAGACACCAACAACAACGAAGCGTATCTGGCGGGCACGATTGCGATGACCATCAATCAGCCGAGTGTTTACGCCAAGGCAAAGGCCGATGGTAATCCTGTTTTTGAAAATACAACCGTGCTGAATAACCCCTTAACACTGGATGGTCGTTCGCTTGAAGCGGGTATCAGCGGCTGGCTCACCATCTTCAAGGGGTCAAAGAATATCGACCTGGCCAAGGAACTCATTCTGGACCTGCTCAATCCCACCAATTACACACCAATGGCACAAAACGGTGGTGGGTTGTTCCTGCCGGCATACCGCGACCTCTGGACAGAAGAATTGCTGGGCGCAGATCCCAACTTCGAAGTGTTCGAGGATATCCTGCTGACTGAGGAAGTCTTCTACGGACGTTCACATCCGGCACAGCCGAATGCGCTGATCGATGCGATTGATGGTGCGGCCATCACCAGTCAGATGATGGCAAATATCATCAATGGTGATATGACGCCTGCTGAAGCCGTCGAGGAAGCCCACAACCAGATCGTGCAGATCTTCGAAGAGGGCGGCGCGCTTCAATCCTAGTCGCCCTGGCAGAGGTCTCTTGCGTGCTGCCGTCGCGCACTCCTCATTGATCATCACCGAACTAAAGACAGGGGGCGACATAACAGATCGCCCCCTGTGCCCGACGTCCACGACCGCGCTGATCGCGTTTAGCATGATCAGCGTGCTGCCGGAACACACTAAAAGTTAGATTTCTTAAGAAGCCATCGCGATGGCTCCATTGAAAGAGACAGCTTATGGATCAGTCCGAAGGAATACCAGTATCACTGGAATGGCCTGCGCGTGATCGTCCCAATACAACCACTTCACTGACGCGAATTCTGGGACGCGACTGGAAGATGGCGCTGCCCTTCGTTTTGCCGATTGTTATCATTATGGGCGGGCTTATCCTGTGGCCCTTTATTAACGCCATCATACTGAGCACGACCACCTATTCGATGATTTCCCGAACGGAACAATACGTCGGTTTTGCGAACTATACCCGGCTGTTGCAGGATAATGATTTCATTCGTTCTGTCCAGAATACGTTCGTGTTCACCTTCACATCGGTTACGATCAAATTCATCATCGGCATGGGTATCGCACTGCTGCTGCATGCCCGGATGCCGTTCCGCAGTGTGCTGACAGGGGTGCTGCTGCTGCCGTGGATTGTCCCGGAAGTCGTCACCGCATTGACGTGGCGCAGCATTTACGATCCCATTTTCGGCGGATTAAATCCAATTCTACAGCAGCTCGGTATTATCGACCGTTCCGTCGCGTGGCTAGCCGAACCGGGATTAGCCATGCCGAGCGTGATTGCGGTCAATGTCTGGAAAGGGATTCCTTTCTATGTCATTCTCCTGCTCGCGGGATTAAAAGCGATTGATCGTGAGCAGTATGAGGCTGCGGAAGTCGACGGCGCGACGGTGATTCAGCGTTTTCGGCATATCACACTGCCGGGGCTGCGCTATGTGATCCTGACAACGCTGCTGCTCTCCTTCATCATGACCTTCAATACCTTTGGTCTGATTTACCTGATGACAGGCGGTGGGCCGGGTGGAGCGACGCGGTTGTTCTCGATCCTTGCGTATGAAAAGGCCATCGTCGGACTGCGCTTTGGGCCGGGTACGGCCACCGCGCTCAGTATGGCCCCGTTTATGGCGCTGCTCATCTTTGTGCTGGCGCGGCTGATGCGTCCAACCGATCAACACCAGCAGGTCGAAAAAATATCCATCTTTGATCGGGTGTTAGACTGGACTGGACAGAGACTGGGATGGGTCCTTGACCTTTTCCTGATGCCGTTTGAATGGGTCGCACAACTCTTCAGCAGGGTCTTTCAGATGCTGATACCGCCACCAGCACCGGGGCAGTCACGTCTCAGGCGCTCACAGAAGGAACGTATTGGCATTGGTGTACGTTTGCTGATGCTGATTCCTGTCTTTATTTTCGTGTTGTTTCCATTTTACTGGATCGTGGTAACCTCGTTCAAAACCGATCTGCAGATTCAGCGGTTTACCTCGATCTACGCTCCTGATCCGTGGACGGCGGAACAATACAACTCGCTGATCAATGATACGCCATTCGTGACATGGTTCGGCAACACACTGATTGTTGCATTAGCCAGCACCATGCTTTCGATCATGGTTGCGGCACTTGCAGCTTATGCGCTGGCACGCCTGCGCTTTCGCGGTGGCGGGACGCTTACCACACTGCTGCTGATCACCTATCTGCTGCCGGCCTCGCTGCTGTTTATCCCGCTGTATCGTATTCTTACTGACCTGAACATTATCAATTCCCATTTGGCACTGGTCGTCACATACCCGACATTCCTGATGCCATTTGCGACGTGGGTTCTGATGGGTTATTTCCGTTCTATTCCGGTTGAACTCGAAGAAGCCGCGCTGATCGATGGGACGGGTCGGTTCGGTGCGTTCTGGCGCATCACGCTTCCACTGGCAGCGCCTGCCTTGCTGTCCGTGACGCTGTTCGCCTTTACCAATGCCTGGAATGAATTCCTGTACGCCTTTGTTTTCATCACCAGCGACAATCTCAAGACCTTACCTGTCGGACTTCAGCTTCTGGTTTTTGGCGATATTTATCCATGGGGAAAACTGATGGCCGCTTCGGTGATGATGGCGATCCCGGTCGTGCTTGTCTACATCTTTGCCCAGCGCTATCTGGTGGGCGGATTAACAGCGGGAAGTATCAAGGGTTAAAACGTTGAGCAGGGGTGCGTGTGGATTTCGCACGCACTGCCTGCCTCTTTTGATGAAGCGTATAACTGGTGGGGATGTGCCTAAGCCGCCCCGTATTTATGTGGTCAGGGAACGAGTATAAGATGAGCAGTGATGAAATATTTCTGATTCAATACAGCGCAGCAGATGGTAAACGTCAGCTTGGGCTTGAGATGGGCAATCGGCTGACTTCAGCGGGGACAACCACTTCAGCCATTGATATAGATACGCTGCTGTCATCGACACCTGCGGCGAATTTGCTGGACGTGCTCCGGGAGCGTATGCAAACATCGGTTGAAAACGACCCTATCACACGCCATGTCCCGGTTGGGACGCAGGAAGTGTGGGCCTCTGGTGTCACCTATAAGCGCAGCGAAGAAGCGCGGGAGTCAGAGTCGAACAACAGCACGATCTATACACGGGTCTACAGCGCTCAACGGCCTGAACTGTTCTTTAAATCGATGGGTTATGATGTGGTGGATCTCGGTGAACCGGTTGGCATCCGTTATGATGCAACATGGTCGGTGCCGGAACCTGAACTGGTGGTCGTACTGAATGCCCGTATGGAAGTGATCGGTTTTACCATTGGCAACGATATGAGTTCACGGGATATTGAAGGCGATAATCCGCTTTATCTTCCGCAGGCCAAGGTGTATGAAAGTGCGTGCGCTATTGGCCCGCGCATCTGGCTGCAACCGGGGGCGGCACAATGGCCTGATGTTGCAATTGAACTGCGGATTGAGCGCAGTGGTCAAACCGTCTTCAGTGACACCACCACGACCGCCGAGCTTCATCGTTCACTAGGGGATCTGGTGGATTATCTGGGGCGCTGCAAACGGTTTTCGAAGGGCGCCTTCCTTTTTACGGGTACGGGGATCGTTCCGCCAGATTCATTTACACTGGAAGCAGGCGATATTGTGCGAATAAAGATTGATCCGATAGGCGAATTAGTCAATACCGTGCAGGTTGTGAAGTAAACGCTTATCAGGTACACGCTATCAG
>CAYNDH010000006.1:19611-59991 GCA_964395665.1 uncultured Anaerolineaceae bacterium | reverse complement strand
ACGCTATCAGCTACACGTTGTGAAGTGCGTCTGTGAAATAAACGCTATCAGGGAATGTCAGGCAGGTCATGATTACAGGTAAAAATAACATCGGCGGACGTTGGGCCGTGGCAGGCGATTTTCAGTTTACAGGCTTTGATCCACGTACACGTCAGCCCACTGAATGGCTGTTTACGGATGCTGCCGAAGCAGAAGTCGCGCAAGCGGCCGAGGCGGCAGTCGAGGCCTTCAAAATCACGCGCAATTTATCAGCACAGGCTCGTGCGGATTTTCTGGAAGCTGTCGCCCGTGAAATTGATGCACTCGGCGACACACTGCTCGAGATCACTGATACGGAAACCGGCTTAGGGATGCCGCGTCTGCGTGGGGAGCTGGCCCGCACGACAAATCAGATCCGTGCATTTGCTGCGCTGCTGCGTGAGGGGTCGTTTGTCGATGCGATCATTGATACTGCCCAGCCGAACCGCATGCCTGCGCCTCGTCCCGATATCCGCCGGATGTCTTTTCCAGTTGGGCCGGTTGCCGTATTTACGCCGAATAATTTCCCTTTAGCCTTTGGGACTGCTGGTGGAGATACGGCTTCTGCTCTGGCCGCAGGCTGTCCAGTCATTGTGAAAGGACATCCCGGTTATCCGGCAACAAGCGAACTGATCGCAGGCGCGATTGCCCGCGTGGTAGAAGCAAGCGGACTGCCCGCAGGCTATTTCTCATTTATTCAGGGCAGTCAGATCGAGGTTGGACAGGCGCTGGTTCGCCAGCCGGGTCTGGCGGCGATTGCCTTTACAGGTTCGTATCAGGGTGGCCGCGCGATTTTTGATGCCGCCGCTTCCCGTCCTCATCCCATCCCGGTGTATGCGGAGATGGGCAGCCTTAATCCCGTGATCCTGCTTCCGGGTGCGATTGCATCTTCTCCGGATGATTTAGCGGATGGGCTGGTCGGCTCCGTTACAGGGGGTAGTGGTCAATTCTGCACGAAACCGGGACTGGTATTTATCCTGAAGGAAAACGCCGGGTTTATTGAACGCTTCAGTGCGAAAATGCGTGACAAACAGCCTGCGGTGCTGCTCAATGAAGGCGTAGAACGTGGACTGCTGGCGGGTGTCGCTGAAACGGCGAAAAACCCTGCTGTCAGCCTCAAAACTGGGGGCACACATATTGAGGATGCCGGTTACTGCTTTGCCAATACGGTGATGCAGACCACGGCAGACGCATTTTTGCGAGACAAAAGCCTCCAGCGCGAACATTTTGGACCCGTCACCATTTTTATCGTCTGCGAGTCGCCAGCCGAGATGCAGGCCGCCATCGAGCAGTTAGAAGGCAATCTGACGGCCACCCTTCACGCTGCGGATAATGAACTTGAAACGGTCGGCACTCTGTTTGATCTGCTGCGCGAAAAAGCGGGGCGTCTGCTCCTGAACGGCTTTCCAACCGGTGTAGAAGTTGTCCCTTCAATGGTACATGGTGGACCTTTCCCTGCGACCTCTGCATCGGGTACAACTTCTGTTGGTGTGACTGCAATTCGTCGTTTTTTGCGCCCGGTCGCGTTTCAGAATCTGCCTGATGCGCTTTTGCCGGAAGCGCTTAAAGACACCAACCCTCTGAATATCTGGCGGATCGTCGATAACGAGATGGTCCGCGCCCCAATTCAACGGGCGACATTTGAATAAGTTAGTATGAGGTAACAGAGCGTCAGGATTGTATGAGATGACTTCAGCCGAAGAAATTCTCGGTACGGATGCCGGGATACACGATAGTCGGCTGTATGGTGAAGCCGGAGAGAACAAACTTCCACTCACTGAAGAAATGCTGCTTAATGAGCCTAGTGGTAACCTGTTTGGGATGACCCAGAACGTCGCCATGGGCTGGAATCCAGAAGAAGTCGGACGGGACCACTTTGTGATTGTGAGTACACATGGTGGACTGCGCGAGCCGGACGGAAGCCCGGTTGCATTAGGCTATCACACTGGACATTGGGAACTTCATCTTCAGGTTAAACAGGCCGCACAGACTATTCGCCAGCAGGGGGCGCTCCCCTTTGCCGTCTATTGTTCCGATCCCTGTGATGGACGTTCACAGGGGACAAATGGCATGTTCGACAGCCTGCCTTATCGTAACGATGCTGCGATGGTGATGCGTCGTTTGATTCGTTCACTGCCTACCTGTGATGGTGTCATGGGCATCGGGACATGCGATAAGGGCCTGCCAGCGATTTTGATGGCATTAGCCGGAAGCCGCAATCTGCCGGGGATTGCTGTACCCGGCGGTGTGACCTTACCGACGCCTGATGCGGAAGATGCCGGTCAGATTCAAACTATTGGCGTGCGTTTTGCACATGGATTAATCGATCTCGATTACGCGGCAGAAATGGGCTGTAAGGCATGCGGTTCGTCTGGGGGGGGGTGCCAGTTCCTCGGCACAGCCGCAACGACGCAGGTTGTCGCAGAAGCCCTGGGTATGGCTTTACCTCATAGTGCTTTATCCCCGTCCGGTGAGCCGAGCTGGTATGATATTGCCCATCGCTCCGCGCTGGCACTGATGAATCTCTATCAGCGGCGCATCCGCATGAGCGACATCATCACCCCTCAATCGCTGGAAAATGCCATGCTGGTTCACGCCGCGTTTGGCGGCTCAACCAATCTGCTGCTGCATATCCCTGCGATCGCTCATGCCGCCGGACTGCCCATTCCCACGATTGATGACTGGATACGGATTAACCGCAGCACGCCGCGTCTGGTAGATGCACTACCGAACGGCCCACGCCATCATCCAACGGTGCAGGTCTATTTCGCGGGCGCGGTGCCAGAGGTCATGCTGCATCTGCGTGAGATGGGGCTGCTTCATCTGGATGTGATGACCGTGACCGGACAGACGTTAGGGGAAAATCTGGATTGGTGGGTTCACAGTACACGTCGTCAGGCTGCACGCGCACGCTTAACAGCCGAAACGGGTGTCAATCCCCATCACGTGATTATGTCGGCTGAAGAGGCACGGTGCATCGGGCTGTCGAGTACGGTGATCTTCCCGAAAGGGAATCTTGCACCACAGGGTGCGGTAATTAAGGCGACATCGATTGATCCGAGTGTGCTGGTCGATAATGTCTATCGCAAACGGGGGACAGCGCGGGTGTTCACCTCCGAGCGTGAGGCGGTCCGGGCCGTCAAGGGGCAGACGGATCATAAAATCCAGATGACCGATATTCTTGTTCTGATCGGCAGCGGCCCCAGCGGTACCGGTATGGAAGAAACCTATCAGCTCACCTCTGCACTTAAGCATACGCCATGGGGGAAGCATGTCCCCATTTTGACGGATGGCCGCTTTTCCGGAGTCTCAACCGGGGCCTGTATTGGACACGTCGGGCCAGAAGCGCTGGCGTCCGGGCCGATTGGCAAGCTGCGTGACGGTGACATCATCGAGATTGTCATTGACCGGAATACCCTCGAAGGGCGGGTGAATCTGCTGGATGAAGACGGTCAGCCTGTGGGGGCAGACATCATCGCCAGCCGTCCAATACACCCCAATCTGGCCGCTAATCCTGATTTGCCCGATGATACACGACTATGGGCAGCCCTTCAGCGTGCGAGCGGCGGTACATGGGCTGGTGCAGTCTATGATGTCGATAAAATCATTGAGGCACTTCATTCTGTCCACCTGTAGATGAGTACAGGTGAGGCAGCGGACGTGTGTGTCCGCCCACACCGACTCAATAACTGTCATGTAAAGCTCAAAAGGCCGTCCGAAGTTTTCAGGATGGCCTTTTTTATACGTGGCAGAAGTTCGAGTTCTGCCAGGATTCAGCCCGGTCTGGTCATTCTATCGGTATCGCACGCGCCGGTTGATGGACAAACGGGCCGATGCTCAGGCAGGTTGCAGGTTTCAGGTTGCTGGGTGCCTTCTTATTTCTCAGAACAGCTACTGCCCCATTCCCATGCCACCCATTCCCATCCCCATGCCGCCCATGCCCATGCCCATACCATCACAGTGCCAGTGTCCCATTCCCATGGCCGTATCGTGATACCAGCAGTTTGCAGGCGGATTAGTCCCTGTGTCCTCTAGAATGGTGACATATACGACGGACAGGAGAATCTGGCCTTCAATGGTTGCAAAGTTGCCCTTAATGCTCAGGAAATCTCCAATTTTCAGGGTGGTTAAGATTGGGTCATCCGCGCTGAAATAAACAGGGATGTCATTTACGATGACAAGGTTATCCTCTAATGCCTCAACCGCCCCTTCCAACGCTACTGTAGCATCTGCCACTGTAACATCGGAGATGTTATCAATTACGCTGGCAATAACAGTGCCTTCCTCATCTTCAATGCCCTGGATACGTAACGTATCCCCTACCTCTATAAGCCTGAGAACAGGATGTTCGGCGGAAACTTCAATTTCGATACCGTTAATGGTGAAACGGTTCTCCTGAATATTTTGAATCTGCCCTTCAACTGCGATGACTGTTTCCAGGGTAGGGGTGAAGGTTGGAAGCAGCGGGATCACTGTCGGGGTAGCGGTCTCGATATATACGGTGGCTGAAGGCAGCGTATCAGTCTCAATCACAGCAGTTACAGAGGCAGCTACAGAAGGCTCAATCACAACCGCTTCAGCCGTAGGCGTTGCTTCGACTGTCGAACCATTGGTCGTGGCAGTCATGGTGGGTGAGTTTTGCTGCACAATCTGAGTCCCTGGTAATAAGTTATCCGGATCGATGCCTTGCTGATTGCTGGTAAAAATAAACAGGATGATCATCACCAGACAAGCCGCCGCCATGCCCAACAGGAGTTGACGACTTACTCGAAGACCGGATGAACGCGCCGAACGAACAGAAGGCATTGCATCCACCTCAGCCAGGATAAGCTCGTGAATGGCATCCGATACTCTTGGTGACAGTTTCGGTTGTGATGCACTGCGAAGGAAATCAATAAGCTGCTGCTCTTCATCTGTAAAGCGTTCACGCTCGTTGTTCATTGAAGTTTATCCCCTCTGAGATAATGATGGGGTTTTTGGGTCATGCCGAGTTCATTGCCGAGAGCTTTCAACGCACGATGCTGGATGCTTCGTACCGATCCCTCAGATTTATTCAGAACAGCGGCTACTTCCTTATGAGAGAGGCTCTTCATAAAGCGCAGAATGAGCACATTCTGGTAATCAACAGGGAGTGTCTGTAATGCTTTTTGCAACCGCGCACGTTCTTCCTTTCGATCCAGACGATCAAATGGATCTGTATCATCACTGCGCTGCTCGTCAGAAAGCAGTGTGAAAGTCATTTTTTTATGCTCACGGTAATAATCAGCAATCTGGGATGCAGCAATTCGGAACAACCATGCTCCAAAGGGAAGTCCCAGATTCTGATAGGAAGGCAATCCACGCACCATACGCAGGAAGACTTCAGCCGTAATATCTTCCGCAATCTGCTTTGAGTCCACTCGATAGAAGACATATTGGAAAATCGATTGTGAGTAAGCTTCGTAGAGCGTGCTTACGGCTTCCTTATCGCCTGTCTGTGCTTTCCTCACAAGCATCTGTTCATCTGAAGGTGGGTTCATTTAAGCTACGTCCAATATTCGGGCTGGAGGTTGAAAAATCCATCCGATCCATCGAAGTAACAACGGAATTCGCGAAGGAATGTTACAGTAATTAGTACTTGGGGGCTATTTTTCCAAATCAGCACGCATAACTGCAACATTGCCCGTCCGAACCCGTTGTTAAGGGCATCACATTAACCATGAAGAGGCTGTCATGAAAATAAAACAATTTATCAGCGGGTTGGTAATCATCATTATGGCAGTTGCCCTGTGCAGTTTTACATTTGCCCAGCAGGCAACGCCGACACCCACTGCCTCTATCGAGCTGACAGGACCCATTAGCAGTATCGAGGGTGCAATACTTACTGTCAATGGATTGAGGATTGATACGACCGGAGCGACCATCAACGGAGAGCTGAATACAGGTGTCACCGTCGTTGTTGTCGGTAATGTGACACCAGAAGGCGTGATTACCGCTCAATCCGTGACGGTACCAGTCAACTCATCCACCCCCATATCAACAGCAGGGTTTGAGACAGCATCTCCTCCGCAGGGAACTGCTACTCCTGCTGAGACGGATACCATCATTGTTATCGAGGGTCCAATTCAGGAGATCAACATCAACATCATCACGATCTACCACATGAATATCCAGGTTGATGTCAACAATCCAATCCTGAATCTTATTCAAATTGGTGATGTGATTTATGTTGAAGGCGCAATTGGTGCAAATGGAATTATTATTGCATCCGTAATCAACAATCTCACTGATGTGGAAGAAGTCGTGGAAGGCGCATCGGTGGGTATTCAGGGGAGTATTGAGGCGATTGATGGCAATCGTGTCACTGTCAATGGAATAACAGTGCAGTTTGACCCGAATGACCCGCTGTTACCGACATTTGTGGTGGGTAATTTCATCGACGTACAAGGCAATTTTATTCTGGTCAACAATGTGTATGTGCTTGTCGTTATCAACGTCATTGTGATTAACGACATCGATATTAACGTCGGCGTGCCGGGTCACTGCTGGTGGCATGGTATGGGGATGGGAATGGGACACTGGCATTGTGATGGCATGGGTATGGGCGGTATGGGGATGGGGATGGGTCGGTGAAGGTAATCCTGCCGATGTCGAGTCTGCACCGTTCGAAGGCGGTGCAGAACCCCATTAGCCTGAGCAAGGGGCAGATTGCCCCTCTGCTCATTGTCTTTTTCGGGGGCGCAAATCTCATTCTCGTCCAGTGGGTTATGGTGAAGGAACTCACCACGCTGCTGCTGGGAACGGAACTCGTGGTGCTGCTGACCTCGATCTCCTTTTTTGTCGGGATCTCTATCGGGTATCTGCTATCCGGATCGATCAGCCGCCGCCTGTTACCGGTTCTTGGGGGAATTACCCTGCTTCTTCACCTTTCACTTCCCGTTATCTTTCGGCTGGTCGTGACATGGTTAGGCGTCAATAAGGCTTACTGGGCTGCATACCTGATATTGCCGCTGCTGACGCCTTTTGTTGTTTCCGCATTTTACAGCATCTTTCTGCCGCTCTTTGCAGACCGTGGAAAAGGCCATATCAGCCTGTTATATCTGGTTGAAGTCTGCGGAACGATCTTCGGTATTGCGGTTTTGTTTGTGCTTGGTGACCTCGGTCTTCAGGCGGTCTATGTCATCTACAGTGCAGGTTTAATTGTGCTGCTGCTGAGTCTGGGGGTATCACGCCTGCTGGCGGGATTATTGTCGCTTGTATGCATTATATGGTTAGCTGTCCTGCCAGCGCTCAATACGTGGAGCAATACCCTATGGTATACGCAGTTTATCGGCTTTCCTGAAGGCACAACTGTTTTGTTTTCAGGATACAGTCCCTATCAGAAAGTCGATGTGCTGGAAATGCCAGACGGGGAAAGAGCGCTCTATCTTGATGGTTTATCTCATTTCAATGGTGCGTTCGGGATTGGACTGAATATCCTTGTTGGTGAAATTCCAGCTTCAATCCTGCAACCACAAAATTCACTGGTGATCGGTGCTGGTGTCATGCAAACCGAGCAATTGATCGCCGCTAATGGGGGGCATGTGACAACCGTTGAAATTGATCCAATGGTTGCGTATGTCGGAGAGCATTTGTTCTATCAATATAATCAGATGGATACACTCCAGAATCGCGCCGTCTTCATTGATGATGCCAAGCACTTCCTTGCAAACAGCGTATCAACTTACGATCTCATCGTAGCAGATACTCCGGCTGCATTCAGTATTCAACCTGCCACACTTTATTCAGTTCCGTTTTATCAATCGGTTCATGATCATCTTGCTGAAGGGGGTGTGTTTGTCGGGAATATGACCAGTGAGTTTATTCCTGGGGATACCGTTTCTGCCAGAGTGGCGGCATCAGCGCTTCAGGTCTTTGATGAAGTGATGGTGGTGACCTCCGCCTCTGTCGGATGGAGCTTTATGTTTGCTGCCGATAATCTGCCTTTTACACGACAGGAGCTTGAAACAGCTCTGCGTTCGCAGGGGGAGCTTCAATTCAGCATTTTTGATACCGCAGCGGTTCAGACTCTGGCTGCTGGCGCGCCGCCGATCACACTTGATTCAATGGATTTTGTACTACAGACCAGTTTTGAGTGGATTACTGAAAGGCTAAGTTGGAGGTAATCGTCATGATGGGATCGAACCTTGTTTATGCCGTTTATCCTTCGATCGTGGGTGTGCTGCTGGGCGTACTCCAGACTGGTTTATTCTTCCAGCTATCATTCACACTCTCCTCCAGCTTTGGCACGTTTCTGATGATCACACTTGGCTGGCTGGCAGGAAACGCTATCGGGGTAAGTTTTGCAACCCGGATGCCCCTGTATACGGGCGTGTTCGTTATCTTTTCACTGGGGTGCTATTTTGCCTGTACCTTACTGGTTGGTGCGATGCCATTTAACACGCAGCTTTGGCCGATCTATATCATATTCATTACGTTCGTCGGCCTTTACCCTGGCGTGTTTTTTGCCCGTATGGGGCGTATTTATCCAGCTCGGATGCTCTTTTTCCGGGAGAATAACGGTTTCATTGTCGGTTTAATCAGTGGGACGTTGTTGTTTCTGTTATTCGGACGGATGGTGCTATGGCTGATGCCCCTGATCCTGGGAGTGGTGGTACTTGTCACTCCGGAACCTGGCCCCCCTGATAGGATGCCCAGACTAACTTCTGATGGACCCCCGTTGGAACCCTCTATGAATATTCAGGAAGGAGAAACCGTATGACCCCCTTTTTTAAGCGACTGATCTTTTCTCTGGTGATCATCATGACCTCATCGCTGCTTGCTGCTCAGGAGCAGACAAATATCGTTCCTGATCTGGTTGGGATGAGTGTACCCCGTGCAGCCGCAGAGTTGAATCGCCTCGGGATGCATGTTGGAGATCAGACTGATCAGCACTGGAGCGAGGATCAGGCTGTGCCTGAAGGACGCATTAGCGGTCAGTCGATTGCTGCCGGAACAAGTGTTGGCCGGGGTACAGCGATTGACGTTACTGTGCTTCGTTCACCTAATCTACGGCTTCTGTATGATGACAATGATCTCACGATTGTCAATCTGATTGATAAGAGTGTTGATCTGACAGGATTGGTGTTCAATACGGAGGACGGCAGCCCTGCTTCCTTTGATGCGACGCAACTCACTGGTAATCTCATCGGGACGCAGTGTGTCCAGATGTGGTCTGTTTCCCGCAATGGACCTAAAGAGATCGACGGATGCAGCTTTATTCAGAACTGGATGACAACCACCCGTGCAGATGCGCACTTCTGGATCTCTGCTGGTGGTGCGACCCGTTTTGCGGTTGCTCAGGATGGCACTGTTCGAGCAGCATGTGATACGGCTGCACCTGGCTCTCAGGATCAACCGCTTGCCTGTGATTTTTATCTCCCCTCAGGAGGGCAGGGCGGAGATGTCGCAGAATATGTTTACTTCGTCTACACCACGGAACGGTTTCTGGCGCTCAACACAGCACCAGATGAATGGATGCGGTTGAACAAAACCGTGATCTATAACACCAATCCAGTGAATCAACGCCTGGGCGCAACATTCAGGATCGGTGATCCAGAATTGTTTGGTAATCCGGAAATCGTGGCAGATATCAAGCGACTTGCCCCGCAGCAGTGTCTGCTTTTCAAACGCGATGATGTGAGTAATGATCCGCTCCCTCAGCCATGTGACATGATTGCACAACTCGATCTGCCCGCAGACCAGCTTTTCTGGACAACTTCGTTTGAAATGGAAAGCAAAAGTGGCGAGAAGTTTACCTGTCCGGCAGCCGTTGAAGGCAAACGGACCATTTGTGCGATGCCACGTTAAAACAGCTAAATGCTCTCGGCTGATAGATGACCTGTAAGAAGGAGATTCCAGCGTTTTCTTTTCGGTCACCTGTTTGATGCAGTGCTCTGCAATACCAAAATCATGTGATCTGAAAAAGCCTGCCTGGGTGTTTCAGGCAGGCTTTTTTGTGCTGCCGGGTTCTGCACCGCTTCTCGTTTGAACTCGTCCGTAAACTGTGACCCTCCTGCCCTTTTCCAGTTTCCCTTATCTCATCTATTGACCTCCACTGGAGGGCTGTTGCGTTATATTGTCCAGGGTAGGTCACACTATAGGTAATAATTGTGTTGTGATTTGTAAATAGTCAGGTTGTATAATACTAAATAGGTCATCTGACCCATCCTGATGCCTATAGCTCCGGGTTAGGTTTAAGTTTCAGTCAGGCTAAAATCCACAAATTTAACTGCTGAACTTTTCACCAGGAGGAAGATGCCCATGTACCGTGACTCAGATAATCTGAGTGTGGGCTGGATACTCATCACTCAGGAAGATATGCCCCCACCGCAGGCAGGACCGATCGCGCAGGAGCCACCATTCGCCACATGCTGCCATGTGAGCCGTCCAGCCGTTATTTTAGAACGACCCGCAAGTCCCCCTTTTTATAAACAGTTCAAGTCCTTACATCGAGCGACAGACAACTCAAGAGGCATTATGTGATGTATCCTGACCGGCGAGTTTTACTCTGGGCGGCGCTTGGAATACTTATTTTGTGTGTCCTGACTGGCTTTGTATTCGTCAAAAGTCAGGCTGAACATACGCCTTTTGATGCTGACGCGCTTGCTGATCGTCAGCGCGCAGAAGGGGATTGGGAACAGGGACGTGAGCTTTTGAGCAGCTACGGCTGTGGGGCCTGTCACCATATCCCGGGAATCGCGCCGGGAAATTCGTATGCCGCGCCGCCGCTGATGAACTGGTCGCAGCGCAGCTTTATTGCCGGGAATCTACCCAACACACCCGAAAACCTGATTGCCTGGATTGTAGACCCGCAGGCTGTGGAGCCGGGGACGGCGATGCCAGTACTGGGAGTCAGTGAAGAGGAAGCGCGACATATGAGCGCATATCTTTATTCTCTTGGTCGACACCCGTAAAGGATAAGTGATCCATCATGTGTCTGCGCCATTTGGGGAATGTGCGGTGTTCTGTTCTGACAGCATAGTGAGGTGACGATGCCTTTTATCTTTGCAAGTGCCTTTTTACAAAGTGACCAGCCCTCAATTCTTGATCCACGCGGCCCCGCTGCGGCCAATATCGCAGAACTCTGGTGGATCATGTTTGCGCTTGGGACGGCCATTTTTCTGCTGGTCACCGGATTGCTGTTCTTCGGGATTTTTGATCGTCGCGGTCGTCAGGCTGACGGGGATGATCGCGCTGCTGATGAAGGTGTGGGGCGGCGCTGGATTGTCATGGGCGGCATCATCATGCCGAGTGTGGTGCTGACGATTGTCTTCGGCTTCACAATACGAAGCTCGGTGTTGACGGCCAACGAAGCGGATAACACATCCTTCGCGATTGAGGTCATTGGACGCCGCTGGTGGTGGGAAGTGAATTACCCTGACCACGGTGTGATCACAGCCAATGAAATTCATATCCCGGTGGGTGTGCCGGTAGAACTGAAGCTGAAAAGCGGAGATGTCATCCACAGCTTCTGGGTGCCGCAGTTGAATGGGAAGATGGACCTCATACCCGGTCGCGAGAACACGCTGATTATTCAGGCCGATGAAACGGGTATCTATCGCGGAGAATGTGCGGAATTCTGCGGACTTCAACATGCCCGGATGCAGTTCATGATGGTTGTTCAGGAAGCTGAAGTATTCGATCAATGGGTTGCGGATCAGCTTCAGCCCGTGACAGAGGCCGAAAGCGAACTTGCCCAGGCAGGGCAGGAAGTCTTTATCACAGCCGGGTGTGTGTACTGCCATACGATCCGGGGATTAGACAGCGGAGATGTTGATCGCAGTGCGGTTGATCTGGGGCCGGATCTCACGCATCTTGCCAGCCGCAGCACGATTGCCGCCGGAATTCTGGCGAATAATCGCGGTAATCTCGGCGGGTGGATTTCGGACCCGCACGGCATAAAACCCGGCGTCCTGATGCCCGCGACGCTGCTTTCAGGTGAAGAGTTACAGGCATTATTGGCTTATCTCGAAACGCTTCAGTAGGAGAGTTCTGTGGCGACAGCAATCTCGACTCAAAGTCAGGACCACGAAAATTTTCAGGATCATGAAGGTCGTCAGGATCATGATACCCTGCGCCGGATCTGGCAGCCGCCGCCCGGTATTCTCGGCTTTTTCACAGCCGTCAATCATCGCACGGTGGGCACGCGCTATATCATCACCGGGCTGATCTTTTTTCTGCTGGCGGGTATTGCCGCATTACTGATGCGGATTCAGCTTCTTTTTCCTGAGAATACCTTTTTAAATGCCGATCTCTATAATCAGCTTTTCACGATGCACGGCACGACGATGATGTTTCTGTTCGCCGTGCCGATTATGGAAGGCGTGGGGATTTATCTCGTACCGCTGATGATCGGCGCACGGGATATGGCGTTCCCCCGTCTGAATGCCTTCGGCTACTTTATCTTTCTGATCTCTGGCGTGGTGTTGTGGATCAGCCTGCTGTTTGGCTCTGCGCCGGATGGTGGATGGTTTGCCTATGCGCCGCTTACAGGGCCGCGTTATTCCCCCGGCATGGGCATTGATTTTTACGCGACGCTGATGACCTTTCTGGAACTGGCGGCGCTGGTTGCAGCAGTAGAACTGATCGTAACCATCCTGAAGTTCCGTGCGCCGGGGATGTCCTTCAATCGCATCCCATTATTTGTGTGGGCGATTCTGGTCATGGCGTTCATGATCGTTTTCGCCATGCCAGCACTGATTACCGCCAGCGCGGAGCTGGCGCTGGATCGCACACTGGGGACGCAGTTCTTTAACCCTGAAAATGGTGGTGATCCGCTGCTGTGGCAGCATCTGTTCTGGTTCTTCGGTCATCCGGAGGTCTACATCATCTTTGTGCCGGCGCTGGGGATTATCTCATCGGTGCTGCCGACCTTCTCCCGCAGGCCGATGGTTGGCTATTTCTATCTGGTGCTGTCATTTGTCGCGATTGGCGTTATCAGCTTTGGGCTGTGGGTGCATCACATGTTCACCACCGGCCTGCCGATTCTGGGGCTGAGTTTCTTTACCATCGCCAGCATGATGATTGCGATTCCAAGCGGCATCCAGATCTTTTCGGCGCTGGCAACACTCCGGCTGGGCAGGCCGGTCTTCAAAACACCGATGCTGTATGCGCTGGGCTTTGTCATCAACTTCGTGATCGGTGGCATCACCGGCGTGATGGTCGCGGCGGTCCCGTTTAACACACAGGTGCATGATACCTACTTCGTCGTAGCGCACTTTCATTACGTGCTGATCGGCGGCGCGGTCTTCCCATTATTTGCCGGGTTGTATTACTGGTTCCCCAAAGTCACTGGAAAGATGCTGAGTGAGGGACTCGGACGGATTGGCTTCTGGCTGATCTTCATCGGCTTTAACGTGGCCTTCTTCACCATGCATTTCAGCGGTTTCGCCGGGATGCCGCGCCGTGTCTATACCTATCTCGCCGATCTGGGTTGGGAAGGGTTCAACCTCATTTCAACGGTGGGAGCCTTTGTGATGGCATTCGGCGTGCTGGTGGTGCTGTTCGATCTTGCGCAGGCCCTGCTTCAGGGGCCGCCAGCCGGTGATGATCCATGGAATGCGGGCACGCTGGAATGGTCAACGACTTCTCCGCCGCAACCTTACAATTTTGAGAGAATCCCGGTCGTACACAGCCGCTATCCGCTGTGGGATGCAGAAGATGGCAAACTGGAGACATACGACTTCAAAGTGCATCACGAGCGCCGTGAAACACTCGGCACGACGGTGCTGGATGCCAAAATCGAACAGCGTGTACCCCTGCCGAGTCCGACCATCATCCCATTTCTGACAGCGGCGGCCACGGCTTTCACATTTATCGCGCTGATGCTGAATATCATTCTGGTTCCGATTGGTGCGCTGTTCATCGTATTCGGTATTGTCGCGTGGCACTGGCCGAGAGGGAAGCAGCGCGATCACGAGTACGCCAAAGAAGGGCCAGACGGCGCGCTGCCCACCAGCACCATTATCACCAGCCGGGGCGGGAGTCCGCCTTACTGGTGGGGGATGCTGATGCTGATTGCGATTGAAGCGGTGGTGTTTGCATCGCTGATCGTCTCCTATTTTTATCTGAAGGCCGGCAATGCGGAATGGCCGCCGGTGCTGATCGGCAAACCTGATCTGCTGCTGCCTACCATCAACACCATTATCCTGCTGGCGAGCAGCGTGCCGATTTATTTAGCCGATCGCGGGATTCGTAAAGGTGACCAGCGGCGGTTGAAGATGGGACTTATCGGCAGTTTTATCCTTGGTGCGCTGTTCGTCATCATCAAGTTTATCGAGTATGGCAGTGTTGGGTACGAATATGGCTGGACGCGCAATGCCTATACCTCCATTGTGTGGATGATCATCCTCTACCATACCGTGCATGTGATCACACTGCTGATCAAGACGCTGGTCGTGGGGACATGGGCTTTTCGGGGCCAGTTCACCGAAGAGCGTAATGCGGCGGTGCAGGTGAACGGTATGTACTGGCATTTTGTCGTTCTGGTCTGGCTGCCGCTGTACGCCACGATCTATTTATCACCGTATCTGCTAGGATGAGGGATGAGTCGATGGAACGTATGTTGCCAAGTGATGATCGCGCTCCAACCGGTGTGAAAAGCTGGCAGTTATGGTTCAGCCTGGTCGCTGGGACTGTCGTCTGGGCGCTTCATCTGATGATCGTTTACCCACTGACATCGCTTACCTGTGAATGGGGATGGTTTCCCTTTACGGTTGGCACATTGACTGGCCTTCAGGTGGTGCAGATCGTGGCGACCGTGATTTCGGGGCTGATTACGCTGATTGCGGGTGTATTTGCATTCCGCAACCGCCAGCACCTGATGAATGATGACAGTCTGGAGATCAACCGCCACCGATTCATGGCTGAACTTGGGCTGGCGCTCAACATCATCTTCACCGCGCTGATTGTGATCTCGCTGGTGCCGATTTTCCTGCTTCCACCGTGTGGATAACAGCGGCTGCCATGACAGAGTTCTGGAGCGCGTGGAACTGGAATCCCCTGATCGGTGGTGCGCTGGCCTTCGGGTGCTGGCGATATATGGATGGTGTCTGGCGATTGTGGCGCAAAGCCGGCCCAGGGCGCGGTGTGCAGCAGTGGCAGGTCTTCTGTTTTCTAAGCGGGCTGGTGGTGCTGTTCGCGGCACTGATTTCACCGATCGATACCTACGGTGAGACATTCCTTTCAGTGCATATGATTCAGCACCTGCTGCTGACACTGATCGCGCCGCCGCTGCTTGTGCTTGGCCTGCCGCCGCTGGCCCTGATCGGTATGGTTCCGATGCGGTGGCGTCGATCGCTGGCGCAGGGGTGGCATCGCCGCCGCACGCTGAATCAGATATGGCAGGGGTTAAATCATCCGCTGACTGCGTGGACGGCATTTGCGCTGGCGTTGTGGCTCTGGCATCTGCCGGGGCCTTATGAGGCTGCGGTCAACGACCCGTTCATCCATATGCTGGAACATGCCTCATTTTTCGGGACGGCCATGCTGTTCTGGTGGAGTATTCGTGGGCACAGTGCCATTGGCGTGTTCTCCCTGTTCACGACGGCTGTCCACAGCAGCATACTCGGCGCACTGATGACCTTTTCCAATCAGAACTGGTATGCGGTCTACGCTTCACTGGAAGATCAGCAGCTTGCAGGACTCATCATGTGGGTGCCGGGTGGAATCATCCTTCTGATTGCGATGCTGGGGCTGCTGGGGCGCTGGCTTTATGACATGGAGAAAAGAGATGCGAAAAATCGGGCTTAGTCTGTTGTTTCTGCTGCTGATCCTGAGCGCATGTGCCGATGAGACATTTGACACCACTTTTGTCCATCAGCCAGAGGATCTGATCCAGCAGGGGGCTGATGTCTATCTGGAGAACTGCGCCCGCTGTCACAATATGGATGGTGGGGGCTTTCCGCGAATTTATCCCAATCTGGTGGGTAACCCTCTCGTGACACTGCATGATCCCGTGCCGGTGATTGAAACGGTCCTGAATGGGCAGGGTTCGATGCCGCCCTTTAAAAACAGCCTCACCGCTGAAGAACTGGCGTCAGTTATCTCTTATATTCGCAATACGTGGGGAAACTCGGCATCGGTTGTTTTCCCCAAGCAAACCCGCTGATGGTGAATGGTTCGCGACTAAAGACGAACGGTATCGGAGGAAATCATAATGCGTTTGATTGGAATCGTGCTGTTACTTACGCTGCTCCTGAATGGGGCGTTGTCACAGGAAGCGGGTGACTCCCCGTTACCGCCGGAAATCGAACAGGCCGCCGCAGAATGGCCGCTTGCAAACCGCGATTACGCCAATACACGTGCGGCACTGGATGCAGAGATTTCGTCCGAGAATGTTGACACGCTGGATGTGGCATGGGCATTCGACATCCCCGGCGTCGGGACATGGGGCGCAGCGGCCACCACACCACTGATTGCCAATGGCGTGGTCTACTTTCAGGATCTTGAAAGCAACGTGTTCGCACTCGATTTTGAAACCGGGGATGTGATCTGGGAAAAGATCTATAACCGGGCCGTATTAGGCCCCAATGGTCCGGGGATCGGATATGGCAAGGTCGTGGTCAGCAGTGATGTTGATAATTACTCTGCTCTTGACATCAATACCGGTGAAGAACTGTGGCAGAAGAATATGGAAGGGCGTCCATCCGGCGCATTCCAGCCTTACGCCTTTGGTGGGAATTTCTATATCACCACACAGGCGGGCGTCGCCGGTGAAGGTGAGCAGAATTATGTCGGTTATATGGGCGGCACCAGCGGCCATATTTACGCGGTCAACCCGGAAGATGGCGAGACGCTCTGGGAATTTCAGACTGTGGAGGAAGGCTTCTGGGGCAATCCGGAAGTGAACAGCGGCGGCGGGATATGGTATCCACCGGGGATTGATGTCGAGACGGGTGTCACCTTCTGGGGGACGGGAAATCCTGCGCCGTTCCCAGGGACAATTGAGTTTCCGAATGCTACCAGCCGTCCGGGGCCGAACCTTTACACCAATGCCATGATTGCACTCGACGGGCAGACGGGTGAGCTGCTGTGGTACAACCAGATCAAGCCTCACGACCTGTTTGATCTTGATTTTCATCTTTCACCGATTCTGACCACCGCTGAAGTGGATGGTGAGGAACGTCCGCTGGCGATTGGTGCTGGCAAACTGGGGCGTATCGTCGCCATTGACCGTGAAACCGGCGAAACCGTGTGGAATACGGCAGTCGGGATTCATCAGAATGATGAGCTTCAGGAAATCCCGTTCGATGAACCCACAATTGTTTATCCCGGTCAGCTAGGCGGCGTCGAAAATCCAATGGCCTTCGCTGATAACACCGTCTATGCAGTGGTGCTCAATCTGGGGACGCCATTTACGGCGACAGGCTGGGATGCAGAAGAAAGCCCGGATTCGGTCCCGCGCTCTGAAGGGCGCATGGACCCGCGAGAGGGGACAGCCTTTGTCATGGCACTGGATGCCAGCACCGGTGAGGTGATCTGGGAGACGGAGATTCATACCCTGAGCTATGCTGGGACGACCGTCGTCAATGATCTGGTATTCACGGCAACGCTGGACGGGATCATTTACGCCCTGTCACGCGAAGATGGCGAAATCCTCTGGGAATATGCCGCGCCGGGTGGGACTAATGCGCTGCCAGCCGTTACGGGTGACACGATCATCTTCCCGCTGGGTCTGGGAAGTAATCCGGTGCTGTTTGCACTACGTTTACAGGGTGAGGGTGCAGTGCCCACGCCAGAACAGCAGCGCACGCCTGTGACTGAGGATACCGACTCGTAGACTGTAAGAGGCATCACTAAATCTTACCTGCAAACGTGGAGGGTTAAACAAGACTTCAACCTGTGAATTGAACGACAGTCCTTAGCGGCTGTCGTTTTTGTTCAAGATCTGTTCCCCGGTCTGAACTATGATTCAGCTATCGATTGACACTCAAAAGGGGGAACCGATATGCTGTTCAGATCGCTTACCAGGGTTGCTATTGTCGTTGTGATCGCACTGACGACATCCGTTTTTGTCGTGGCACAGGACGCTCCGGCTGATCCGGCTGATCCAGCGGGTCAGGATGATCCAGCCGCTACAGCCGAAGCACCAGACGCCGCACTCGTTACCGGTTATGCTGATGTCAACGGCCTCCAGCTCTATTATGAGATTCACGGCGAGGACGGTCATCCGCTGGTGATGCTTCATGGCGGATTAGGTGGGATCGTGGATTTCAGCCAGTTGCTTCCGCTGTTTGCCCAGACGCGTCAGGTGATCGTGGTCGAGCTTCAGGCGCACGGCCATACGGCGGATATTGACCGGCCTATGAGCTTTGAAGCGATGGCCGATGATGTTGCTGCGCTGGTCGAGCAGCTTGATCTCGAATCGGTCGATGTACTGGGTTTCTCACTTGGGGGCGGTGTCGCACTGCAAACCGCGATTCGACATCCGGAGATGGTTCGTAAACTGGTGCTGATCTCGACGGCTTTCCGCCGTGACGGTTGGTACCCTGAAGTGCTGGCGGGGATGTCGGGCATGAATGCTGAGGCTGCTGCGATGATGCTGGAGACGCCGATGTATCAGTTCTTCGCCAGTGTCGCGCCGGATGTCGAGACCGGTTGGCCTGCGCTGGTCGGCAAGGTCGGCGACCTGATGGCACAGGATTACGACTGGACTGAGGATGTCGCTGCGCTTGAGATGCCTGTGCTGGTGATCGTCAGTGATTCGGACAGTGTTCAGCCTGCACATGCGCTCGAACTCTTCCAACTGCTCGGCGGCGGCATCCCCGGTGACTTCGCGCCAGTGCTTCCCGCATCGCAGTTGGCGATCATTCCCGGAGCGGGACACTATGGCATCCTGTTCCGTGGTGATCTGCTGCTGCCGGTGATGACACCGTTCCTTGACACACCGACTCCCTGAGCCGGTCCGCATTTGGTTCAAAGCACCTGGGCGGGGCTGTCTCCTGCTCAGGTGTTTTGCATTAGGCTATAATCATCAGGTGGGAAATGTGCCGCGTTCAGGATTGCATCCGATCTTTTACGGCGCTGCCCGTTGTTCGTCGGCTGTACGGAGACAGATGCGTGAAACTCATCTTTGAAGAACAATTCTCTGATTCTCCTTACGTCGAGCGTATCTGGCGCAGTCAATGCCCCGATCCCGGTGTGTTTACCTCAGTCGCGCTCAGTCACTGGCAGATGAGCATCTGGAAATATGGCGACAGGATGAAGCTCACGGTCCGTGGACCGGAGACCGCCGCTACATCCGTCCCCTGCCCGGAGCATGATGAGTTCATCGGCATTGTGTTTAAACTGGGGACATTCATGCCGCTGATTCCGGCCAGCAGTCTGGTGAATGGCGCGATGACTCTGCCGGAAGGTGTGGGACAGTCGTTTCACCTGAACGGCGACTCGTGGCAGTTCCCCACGTATGAAAATGTCGATACCTTTGTCGATCGGCTTGTGCGTGACGGCCTGTTGGTAAAGGAACCGGTGGTTGACTCTGTGCTTCACAACCAGCCGCAGGACCTCTCGCTGCGCTCTGTACAGCGGCGCTATCTGCGTGCGACTGGCATTACACACAGCACGGCATTCCAGATCGAGCGCGCCCGCTATGCCACGCTGCTGCTGCGGCAGGGCGTGCCGATTCTCGATGTGGTTGACCGGGCAGGTTATGCCGATCAGCCGCATCTGACACGCGCACTGAAGCAGTATATGGCACAGACGCCGGCCCAAATCCTCAACGAACCGACGGCACAGACGATGTCGTTTTTATTCAAGACGGCGCTCTTCGAATGAGTTATCCTGAGAACAGTCACGCAGATACAGCCGGATTGAATCTCAGGAGACAGCCCCATGAATACCGACATCACCACCTATATCGATAACCTCAGCCAGCCGTGGCAGCAGGAAGTCTGCCAGCGCATCCGTGAGATCATCCATCAGGTTGTGCCAGATGTCAGCGAGCGCCTTCAGTATGGCAAGCCGCATTTTATGAAGGGCAAGCAGTATGTCGGTGTGCTTGGCCCGGCCAAAGGATGGGTGAGTTATACGATCTTCAATGCGCAGTCGCTCGAAACGCCAGAAGGCCTGTTTGAGGCTTCCGATAATGGCGACCGCAGGACGATCAAAATCCGCGAAGGGCAGGCTGTCGATTATGATCTGCTGACCTCGCTGACCCAACAGGCGAATGGATAGCTGTCCGCAAACCCTCACACGGCGAAACCTCTCATTCAGGACGAGCGATACAGGAGAAAACTCATGGTGAAATTGCGTACCACTGTTCTGCAGAGCGGCAAAAACACGACCGGTTTCGAGATCCCCGAAGACATCGTGATCGGGCTTGGATCAGGCAAGCGTCCGCCGGTGAAAGTGACGGTCAACGGCAGTTATAGCTATCGCAGCAGCATCGCGCCAATGGGTGGAACCTACCTGATTTCGTTGAGTGCCGAGAATCGCGCCGGGGCCGGTGTTGCAGGCGGCGATGAAGTGGAGCTTGAGCTGGAACTGGATACCGAACCGCGCACGATCACCGTACCGGATGATCTGGCCGCAGCGCTTGAGGCTGAACCGGAAGCCAAACGCTTCTTTGAGAGCCTGTCCTATAGCAACAAGCGGCGGCACGTCGAAGCCATTGAGCAGGCCAAAACCGCCGAAACCCGCCAGCGACGCATCGGGAAGTCGGTCAGCACCTTCCGTGAGGGCAAGGTGTAACACTTTCGACCGCATGACGGCATCACCGTATCATTAACGAACCACAAAGCGGACGCAGTAACCAGCGTCCGTTTTCATTTCTTACAGCCGTGCGATGACATTCTTATCGTAGCATCAATATTTTATTTATTAGAAATCTGTAATCATAAAAACGTTACGTCTGCCTATCCGTATTTTAAGTTAGAATCAAGTTTGCCATGTGAGGGGAAAAACAGATCGGAATGTATGTTATGCCACCTACAGCACTGATTGCCGACGACAATTTCTTCAATCGGGATTTATGTGCCCTGGCTCTCGAACACGTTGGTTATCAGGTAACCCATGCGGAAAATGGGCTGGAAGCCGTCATTCTTCTACAGGAGCGCAGGTTCGATCTTCTGATCCTTGACCTGGAGATGCCTGAGCTTGATGGCCTGGGTGTGATGCGTGAAATCCGCGCCAGAAATCTGCAAGGCACAATGTCTGTCATCGTGATGACTGCAAATGCCCACATGGCAGCAGATGAAGTGGATAGAGAAGCGGACTTCGTGGTTTATAAGCCGATTGATGTCAATGAGTTTTCGCGACTTGCGGAGCGGTTAACCCGGCGCCAACTGCGAAACTGAGGACTCACCGCTTTACACGGGAATATCAAGCAGCGACCGTACCCAATAGTACGGTTTTTGTTTATACATCTCCGTGAAGCGCTGCGCACGATCCACAATCCAGCAGGGTAGGTTGCAGCCTTGCGCAAAAGCCCCATCTGACCACGGATCATCACCGACGACGACGGTGGCCTGCGGATTGATGTCGGTATGCTGCGCTGTGAGATAGGCCCACAGGCTGTTGTGGGGCTTCGGCTGTGTATCGGGACAGATGTGAGGCGTAAAAACGCCACAGATGTACGGCTCCAGCCCAAAAAGCTGAACATGCTTTGGGGTGTACCTGTTGTTCGAGACAATGTAAACACGGCGATTATCTTCATGTAACCGTTTCAGGAAAGGGATGCTGTCCTCAAAAAGGCTGGGGGTGTAATTTGCCTTGAGGTCAGCTTCGAACTGGCCCTGAAGATCCGTCGGCCATGCCATCATTTCGAATAACTGGCCCATCAGATAGGCCGTATCGGGATTCTGCCTGCCGATTTCCTGCAAGGATAGGATCACCTGATCCAGGCGTGCTGCATCATACGCCAGTTGATGTTCGCGGCAGAATAGCGGGAACTGGTGCTGAAGCACCCATGACAGGCTGCTGACGGCCAGCGTTTCGTCAAAATCTACCAGCCATGTCTGTATATGCGACAGATCCGTTGGCGGCATCGCGGGTTGTGTGGAATGCATCTGTTTTATCCAGCGTATGTTTTATTGAACGTGTGTGTTATCTGGTGTGGTCAGGCTGAAGCCTGCGCACCATACCGATGGTGCTGCCGGGATCTGCACTAAGCTGTAAGATGCGCTGATGTTCAACTTCCAGCAGATCACGGGTAATCTGCCCGCTGTAATCTGTTTTGGTAGAACGTAACGGCTTGCCAAACGCCAGATCTTCAAGGATGGATTGGATGATCTCTTGCGTCAGATACAGTGACGGGTAGGGTGTAAAGAACATCCTGAAGGGGCCGCCGCAGATCATCGACATCGGCAGCATGGAACGGACTTTTATATCACCGTTACGGTTCGAACCCAGATAGAAATGCGGCATGGGGAGATCGGTGCCGTAAACCGCACGCGCATAGTAGCGATACAGTTGATCGTGCATCTCGCGCAGATCGGTGGTCTGCTCAAGCGCGGTTTCAAGCGCAAGGCGTTCGGCTTCACCCATCACCTGATGTGCACGCCAGAAAGAGAAAAGCGGGATCGGCGCGACTTCCAGAATGATTTTGCGGCGTCCGTCCTGATAGGGCCAGTCCTGCTGAAAGCGCTCAAATTCGCGCCCAAGCTGATGGGCAAACTGGTCTTCGGGCAGGTGAAGCAGGGTATCAATCCCTACAGGATACGGATCAATCTCGTGGCGCTGGTAAAAGGCGATCTTGGCATCGTCGATCACGCGCAGGCACATGCGCGCAGCCTGTTCCCGGTATTCCTCTCCACGCTCATAAAAGCCCTGATAGGAAAAAAGCGGGATAATCAGATTCTGACAGCCTAAATCAAAGAAGATTTCGATCAGATCAAACAGGCGTCCAAAGGCGTAATCGGTGTATTCTGAAAAATCGGGAATCAGACCGGGATTTTCCTGATTTCGCTGGTGATCGAGTATAAAGGTGGTGCGTGTTCCACCGGGGGCGAAAATACCGGTCAGCCCTTCGGGATAGCGTTCACGGATGCGGTCAGAAAATGCAGTTACTTCACTCATTGAATCACTTTACTCACAGCGGTTTGACTTTAGCATCGACAATGGGCTTCAGTTCATTGACAAACGTCATCGGACTGATGGGCTTGGGGATGTAGCCATCAAAACCGGCCTTCGTGAAGCGGTCTGAATCGCCCTGCATGGCATGAGCAGTGACGGCGACGACCGGGATATCCCGCCAGTTGGCATTTTCCCGGATTTTCTCCAGCAGTTCCAGCCCTGACATTTCCGGCATCTGGATGTCCACGAGCAGCAGGGTTGGTACCTCTGCTTCCATTAACCGCAGACATTCAGCGCCTGATGCAGCCGTTCGCACGCCAGCCTTGTAGAAGCGCAGAACCAACTCGATAACGCCGAGATTATCCGGTTCATCATCAACGACCAATACTCGCCAGTCTGACAGTTCGTGCATACCTCACCTCTACTGCTGAAGCGAATTGACTATTCCATTAAATCCCGGTCCACTTTACCTGTAATGCTTCGGTTTTACGATTACATTTACAGCTTAAAGCAAAAACATCAATGCTTAAGTGGAGAGCTGGCGCAGGTATCCTACGAGACCGTCATCAAACGGCTTAGGAAGATAACCGTCAAATCCGCGCTGGATCACTTCTTCCCGTGTATCATTGGTGTAATAGGCCGTTGTCGCGATGATGCGACTCGATGATGCAATCGAAGAGTCGCGAATGCGGTCAAGTGCCTGATAGCCATCCATCCCCGGCAGAAAGATATCCATCAGGACGACATCGGGTGTGTGCGCCCGCAGATAATCCAGTGCGGTTTCTGCATCCCCGACGATATTAAACGACAGCTTGTAATGCCGCATCATGATTTCAAAAACGTTCTGTACATCGGGATCATCATCAACAAGCAGAACAGTGATGGGACGAGTACTCATTGGTCCGTTTCCTTGACTAGGATGTCTTCGTTTTCAGATTTTGGATTGTCGGCTGGGACATAGGCACGTGGCAGGGTAATGAAGAACGTTGTCCCTTTTCCGTATTCAGACTCCACGCTGATGGAACCGCCAAGCCGCTCGACCAGCCGTTTGGTAATCGCGAGACCTAACCCGGTCCCCTTGTATTTACGCTTATCGGTGCCGTCTACCTGCTGGAAGGGTTCGAAGATATATGAGACTGCATTGGGGGGCATACCGATGCCGGTATCACGCACTTCAAATTTCCAGATGCTGGTATCGACGATGCCGACATCGACCGTGACACCACCGGTATCCGTGAATTTGATGGCATTACTCACGATGTTGACCAGCACCTGCTGTAACTTGTTGGCATCGCACAGGACCACTTCCGGCACAGCATCGGAAAACTGCACATCCAGTGCGATGTTCTTCTCGGTCGCCAGACTCCGCAGGCTTTCCACGGTGTCCTGAATGACTTTCTGGGGAGACATCGGCGCTAAAAAGACCTGAAGTGATCCGGACTCGACCTTGGAGAGGTCCAGAATATCGTTAATCAGCCCCAGCAGGCGGCGGCTGTTATGCTGCATATGACCGAGCAGCTTGGTCTGATGGTCTGAAAAGCCCCCGACCATGCCGCCAAGCATCGCTTCGTTGTAGCCGATAATGGCATTGAGCGGCGTGCGTAATTCATGGCTCATATTCGCCAGAAACTGGGATTTAGCCCGGTCTGATTCTTCAGCTCTCTGCCGGTTGATTTCTGCGTGTTGGCGTGCTTCTTCTGCCTGCTGCTGGGCCAGTTCCGCCTGTCGAATAGAATTGAGCATCGCTTCAAGGCGGGCGTCGAATTCCGTCCGCAGGCGGTACAGCACAGCTCCGACCGCCGGGACAAACAACACCGCCGTGAAAATCGCCTGTGACAGGTTATATCCGGGCTGGTCTGCCTCTGCTGGCTGTGACAGCGCCATCGCCACACCGTAAGCGATCACCGCCGCGATGCTGACAGGAAAGATCGCATGGCGCGGAAGGACGAGTGCGCCGACGATGACGACGAACATACTCATCGGGATGCCGCTAAACAGGTTGGTGTAATTCTGCTGATCTAAAATCAGGACGCCAACGTATCCGATCATCAGCGTGATGACCACCGACCATGCAGCAGCGAGAACATGCTCACGCGAGACGAAATACGCCGCCAGCATGAAGCCGCCAATGGCAAAGAGATGCAGCGTAGGCAGGGAGATGATCCCCCACGGGTTTTGATAGACAAAAACCGTGAGGATAAAGCTCAGTGAACCCAGCAGCCACACCAGAGCGATCGCAATGCGGATGCTCTGCTCGCGGAATGCTTCATCGCGGTCTCTCGACCGGGGGCGTAACCATAATGTGATCGTAGACTGTTTTTCGCGGTGGTCATCTGACTGTGAGGTCGTCATTGCTGACATTAACGCCACTCCGTGTACTGGAACAATGCACTTAGGATCACCGACTTTACAATATTGTGTGGGGTGTAAAGGACTTTGCTGATCCACAATGAAGTATAATGCTGAATATCATTGTGAACCCTCAAGAAATTTACGCCTTTCTCAATGGTTTCCGGATCAACAGCCTCAACAGTACGATTCCACAGCAGCAGGGAGTCGATGCAGTAGGCGGTTTCTTCAGGTGTTGAATGCCCTCCATGGCCCCAGCCGCCATCCGGATTCTGCGTTTTGAGTATCCAGCGCATATAAGATGCGGCTAATTCAGTGTTCAGTTCATGCAGCGCACGGATGGCAAGGTTGCTGACGTAATAAGGCGATGTATGCCATTTATCCGACCACAGTGCATCCTGTTCGTTGAAGCGCTGGAGCGCTGTCAGGACTTTTTCCATCCAGACGCCGTGTTTGGGATGCTCCGGGCAGTCCTGTAAGGCGATTAACAACCGCAGATGCGCTGTGGCGGATGGATTGGTTTCGTAGCGGTAATTGCAGAAATGGTCATCCATCTCGAAGTATTCGAAAATATCAGCTTCGACCGGATAGCCGCCCCAGCGCAGGATGCTGAAGCAGGCCGCCGTAATATCCAGATCAGGGACCTGAAAATAGCTTGAATAGTGCGCGCCTGTAACCGGCGACCATCTTGCCCACACATGATCGAGCGCCTGTTTCACGGCTGGGATATCAGGGTGAACCGCGCCGATCTCGCGGAGATGATTCAGCGCCCATGCGATCTCGAAGATGTCATTCGGTGCGAAGGCGGGGATGCTGCCGTCCGGCTCTCTGACACTTCTAAGATATTCAAGCGCACCCTCATGCGGATAATTCAGCAGGTAAGCGGCTGTCGCGGCTGGAGAGCTGGCCACCGAATGATTCGCTTCCAGTACCTGATCTTCTTCTCCAATGTCGCGCCAGAGACCTTCAAACGAGAACGAGATGACATTAAAACGCCAGTCCCGGTTGGACTGCGCCAGAAGTGCCTGCACCTTCCGCCGGTAGGCTGTCCCGTAGCGGATCGGGAAGCGCGGCACATCCAGCCCTAGTTCGGCAGCGTCCTGTGCGAGTGAGGTTGAGATGATCGGGAAGCCTACGGTGTCGCTGGCGTCCCGGCCCAGATGTGTTGCCAGCTTCCACAAGGCATTTTCACCGCACCGTACCAGCCGTTCATCCCGTGCCGTGGTGCCGGTTTCCCGCAGCGCGATCATCGCCGCCAGGGTGGAGACGAAACGGTCATGATATTGCAGTTGCGAAGCACCCCATGTGCCGTCTTCATGCTGGTTATGGCGGAGCCAGTCGATGGAGTCTTCAAATTCGTATCCGGGATACCGGGGCGCAAGGCGGGCGATCCATGCGGTATCATAAGCAACTCCATGAATCTTGCCTTTGCCCAGATCCTGAAGCAGGGCAGCGATTTCGCCAACAAGATCCTCACGCACATCAAAACTATATTCTAGGTTGTCCATGTCCTCTTCCGTTTTATCAGATAGGGTAGTGGTCCGGAGTAGGGCTGTGTTGCGAAAATACCCACTATTATTATAACAAAATGTAACAATTATTGTAATTTTAGAACGCATAATATTTAACAGTAATGGTGTCTGTTGTCACTAAACCTCAATTAATGTGTTACATTACACCTTAATTACAGACGGCGGCGTAGTTGCTGGACGCTCATTGCAATGGGAATTGTTGACAAACATCTGATTTGTCATTACTATCCTGATAGATAGTTAAGCGCTTAACTAAACTGATATTTTTTATTGCCAGGGATTTTTATTGTGCCAACTCTCTCCGACGTAGCGAAACTCGCGGGTGTCTCGACTGCGACGGTTTCGAAAGTCCTCTCTAATACGCCGTACTTCACCGAAGAGACGCGTCAGAAGGTGATGCACGCCATCGAGGTGCTGGACTATACGCCCAATCTCCCGGCACGCGCACTCGCCTCTGGCAAGACAGAGATCATCGGCGTGGTGTTCCCTTACGTCAACGACCTGCTCTTTACCGACCCCTTTGTGCTGCATATAGTGCAGGGGATTGAGAGTGAGTGCTACGCACGCGGCTATAACATGCTGCTTAGTACACCACGACTGAGCAATGACCGCCCGGATGATCGTTATCTGCGCCTTGTCCAGAGCGGTTATCTGGACGGCATCATCGCGCTGGATAATGTCCCGGCGGCGTCCGTGCTTGAACCGGTACACCGGCGCGGGGTGCCGTGTGTCTCCATTGGCTATCATCAGACACAGTTCAGCGTCCGCACCGATGATTACGGCGGGGGCGAAAAGCTGATGGGATATGCGCTTGAACTGGGACACCGCCAGATCGGGATCATCTCGGTCGATGAGCGCCTGAATTTCTCCATCCACCACCGGCTTCGCGGGATGCGCGTCATGGCCGAGTGTCATGGGATCAATTACGACACGCTGCCCGCTGTCGAAGGCGATTTCTCTGTTTCGAGCGGCGCTGAAGGTGCAAAAACGCTGCTGGATGAACATCCGCATCTGACCGCGCTGCTCTGCCTGAATGACCGCATGGCGATGGGCGCAGTCCAGCATATTCGCTCACTCGGTAAACAGGTCCCGGATGATATTTCAGTCATCGGATACGACGATATCCCCGCCGCTGCCAGCTTTGCTCCACCGTTGACGACGATCAGCAATCAGGCGCCGCTGCTGGGGCAGACCGCAGCGAATTTACTGTTCGACCTGCTGGACGGTAAAGCAGCAGAGCCGTGTGTTATACCCACCCAGTTAATCATTCGGGGTTCTACTGCACCCGCTGCACCCGCGTGATGTCAAGTGTTCGCAGTCTGTAAGTGAAGGGGGGTGAGTGCCAGACAGAAGATCAATTCGCCGCTGCCTGTAGATAAAGCTGAATTGTATTGAATAGAAATTTAAAGGAGCTGTATATGAATAAGCGAATGATGCTGAATGCAGGGCTGATCGTCTCCCTGCTGCTGATGATGTCCACAGTGCTGGTCAATGCACAGGATGAAGAAGTGACGCTGCGCTGGCGTACCCGTCCGGATAATCAGGCGGAGATTGATGTTTACACCGCTGCCAGCGAGACGCTTGACGCTGCATGGGATGGCGTGGCGCTGGTCTATGAGCCGGGTGGATCTGAAAGCTCAAGCTATCAGGACGTGCTGGTGACTGAAATCGAAGCCGGGACTGCGCCGGATGTCTTCTGGATTCCGGGCACGGATATTGCGCGTTTTGCACAGGCCGGGCTGATCCTCAACCTTGCGAATCTGGCGAGTGCGGACAGTGAATACAGCGCGGAAAACTTCTACGAAGGCCCGATGGGTTTCCTGACGACGCCGGTTGAAGAAGGATCTGATGCGCTGTGGGGCCTGCCACGTGATGTCTCGGCATTTGCCATTTATTACAATGCCGACCTGTTTGATGAAGCAGGTCTGGATTACCCAGGTGGCGATGACTGGACATGGGATCGTTTCGTGGAGTCGACTGAGGCCATCAGCGATCTGAGTGATGAGATCTACGGCTTCGGCATGAACGCATGGTGGGCGAACTGGGGCTACTTCGTCAACGCGGCGGGCAGCAGCTTCTTCAATGAAGATTACACCGCCTGCGGCCTGAATAATGACGCGACCGCCGCCGGTCTGGAAACTGCGGCTGGTCTGTTCGCAAGCGGTGCAGCGGTCCCGTGGGGGACCGACAGTGAACCGCCTTTCCTTGCCGGAAGTGTGGGCATGTTCCTGAATGGACGCTGGGCGACACCCGGCACGATAGCCAATGCTGGCTTCAACTGGAATGTGGCGCCGCTGCCCATCGGTCCATCGGGTGAGGCGACCAACTGGCTGTTCTGGGGCGCGTATGTAGTCAATGCCAATACCGCACACCCGGAAGAAGCATGGGAATTGGTCACGCGCCTGACGAGTGACGAAATTCAGGGTGAAATCGCCAGTCTGGGCGCCAATATCCCCAGCCGTGCGACACAGGAAGCGGTTGACCTGTTCCTTGCGACACTGCCGGACAGCGGCGTAGACAATCAGGCGTTCATCGACGGCACCATGGCGGCGGATGTCCGCACCGAAGCACCGCTGTTCTACGGTGACTGGCCCGCTATTGATCAGGCTTACGGCACGGGGATCACGGCGGTCTTCAACGGCGAGATGAGCGCGCAGGATTTCGCTGACACGATCTGCGAAACCGTCGCGCCGCTGTTCACTGTCTCTGAAGAAGACATGTAATTCGTATAAGAACCTGTTTGAATATTCAGAAAACCTGCTCTGAATGTTATGGAAACAGCGGACAACGACATGCAAGCATGTTTAGGCGTTGTCCCTACAAGGTGCATAAATGCACGGTGCATAAATGCACATGCTGAATGCAGGGACAGGGCCGCATTGCTTGCAATGGCGCCCTGTCCGCACCCGTAACCAATTTCCAAACAGGTTCTAAGTTTGTCGTTTCACCGGAGCGGTGCGGGCTGGACAGGCTCGACCAGTGATCAGACAGGCTGCATCGCTCCTTTTAATTATTTCAGCAGCCGATAACTACGGCTGTCACTAAAATCATTCCAACTAATTTTCATGCAAGGAAATAGTTTATGGGCACGACGGATCAGGTGATACGAAGGGCATTACCAGACGAATCGCATTCAATGCCCGTCGTGATCCCGGCGAGCATTCTCGCCAATATCGGTATCGTACTGCTCTCGGTGCTGCTGGCATTGAATCTCTACGGCCTGCGCGATGCCACCTCAGGCGATAGCACGCTGGTTCAGCAGCTCGTCCGGCTGGGCCGTCCGGTGATTATCTTTCTGGCCGGGGCTGCTGTTATTCCGGCGCTGATTGCTATTTACAGCAGCGTCGAATTATGGCGGCGTCGCGTCAGCGGACGTTATGCCGCGCTGGTGCTGCAATATATCGGGCTGGTGGCCTGTGCGGTTGGCCTGCTGCATCTGTGGGGCTTCTTCCTCAGCTTTGAACTGATCGTCGATGGGCTGATGGCGAACCCATGGATGCTGATCGGCTTCCCGATTGCTTACGGCTGTTTCTGGCTCGGCGGACATCTGTCTGGCGGCGTGGGGCAGCGGCTGGAGACCTTCGGCATTCTGCTCGGTATGGGCACACTGATCGCCGTACTTTTCTTTTCCAATGTTCTGGCGCTTGCCAATCAAATTCTGTCCGCATACAGCAGTCCGCTGACATGGGTGCTGACAGTGCTGCTGATTATGTTCACGGTGCTGGCTCGGAGTTTGCTCAGAACTGGCGAGTATTTTGGCGAGACACAGGCACAGGCGGCAGCATGGCAGGGCTGGATGATGCTCTCGCCCAATATCATCGGATTTGTGCTGTTCTTCGCCGGGCCGCTGCTGTTGTCGTTTTATCTGAGCTTCACGAACAGCACCGTCGGCCAGATTCCAGAGGTCATCGGCCTGGGGAATTATGCGGATATTTTCGCACTGGAGATCAGGCCGCAGGCAGTATCCGGCGGGACGCTGCAAAGCGCGCTGACATTCGGCTATACCGTATTAGGCACTTTTGATCTGGGCGGGACGACCTATGTGATCGGGGCAAAGGATACGCTTTTCTGGATCAGCCTGCGTAATACGATCCTGTACTGTCTGCTGTTGATCCCGCTGAGTGTCATCCCGGCGCTGGGACTGTCGCTCATCCTCAATTCGAAACTGCCGGGGATGCGGTTCTTTCGGGCGATTTATTTTCTGCCATCGGTGGCGGCGGTCGTCGGGACGGCGCTGATCTGGCGCTGGCTGTATGATCCGACCATCGGGTTTATCAATTATGCGATCAGTGGCGTGATCGGCTTCTTCAACAGCTTCGGCCTGCAGATCCCTGATCCACAGGTTGCATGGCTGACAGGGCCGGGAACGGTCCTGATCTCGATGGTGATCCTCTCCGCATGGCAGGTGGTCGGCTTCAATACCGTGTTGTTCCTTGCCGGCCTTCAGGGTATCCCGCAGGAGATGTATGAGGCCGCCGCGATTGACGGCGCAGATCGCTGGCGCACGCTGCGCTATATCACCATCCCGCTGCTGGTGCCGACGACCTTTTTTGTGATGATTACCACGATCATCACCGGTCTACAGGTCTTCAACGAACCATATGCACTGTTTCCGGCGGTGCCGATCCCTGAGAATGCGGTGACATCGGTTTATTACCTCTACAATCAGGGATTCTTCCGTTTTAACTTCGGCTATGCATCGGCGATCGCATGGGTGGTGTTCGCCCTGATTTTCCTGGTGACGGTCGCCCAGTTCCGCATTCAGCGCACCAGCGCTTACGATGCCTAGAAGGGATGTCAACATCATGTCTGTAGCTGTGAATCCTGTTCGCTGGCATACCGTTCTGACCCATGCAGTGCTCTATCTGCTGCTGACTGTGTTCGCCTTCCTGATGATTTTTCCGTTCATCTACATGTTGATGACATCGTTCAAGAATTCGACCGATGTCTTCCATTTTCCGCCGCGCCTGTTTCCGTATTCGCCCGAAATGCGCGTGGTCGGGGATCAGACGATGCCGGTCTATCGCTTCATCATTGATGGTATGGAACGTGAGATGCTGCTGGTGGAAGGCGGACGCCAGAACTTTGGCTTCTTCACCACCGAAGATCGCATTGATGTTGCTTCACCGCGTGCGAGCAGCATTCTGGTGCAGGTCCCGCTTGATCAGGCCATCCCAACCGATGAAACCGTGATCGTCCAAAGCACTGATGGTTCGGAAGATGATTTCGACCTTTATGAAGTCACGACGGAAGAAGGCAGCACGCAGCGTCTGCTGCTGGCGTATCGCGGTGCGCTGGATAAATTCGCAGATCCTGATAATCCGGAGCTTTTCACCTATGCCGTGGCTCGTACCGCGCCGCTGGCGGAGTTCGTGGACTTTCAGTTCGGCAATTACAGCCGCGCTTTTGGTGAGCTGAATCTCAATCGGGCGCTGGTCAATACCACTGTCGTAACGCTGGGTGTGGTGCTCGGCCAGTTGGTGACATCAATTTTCGGGGGTTATGCGTTTTCGCGTTTACAATTTCGCGGGCGGGACACGCTCTTTCTGATGTATCTTGGCTCCATCATGATCCCGTTTGTCGTGCTGATTATCCCCATGTACCGGCTGATGGTCATTATCGGGTGGGAAAATCGACTGGTGTCGCTGATCGTGCCGTGGATTTTTACCGCTTATGGGACATTTCTCATGCGCCAGTTCTTCATGACGATCCCGAAAGAGATTGAAGAGGCGGCGCGTATGGACGGGGCCAGCCGGATGCGTATCCTGTGGACGATCTTTGTGCCGCTGAGTCAGCCCGCGATTGCGACGCTGGCGATCTTCTCTTTCCTGTATGCGTGGAACAGCTTCCTCTGGCCGCTGCTGATCATCGGTGAGGGCAACACGGCCAATCATGTGCTGACGCTGTCGATGATCCGGCTGCGAAATGTGTTTGCCGATCAGCCTAATCTGGTCCTGACGGGTGCAGCGGTGGCGATCCTGCCGCCGATCATCATCTTCATTCTGGCGCAGCGGTATTTCATCGCCAGTGTCGCGAGTTCGGGCGTGAAGGGATAGTCCTGTATCAGCCCATAAAAACAGGAATCCCGGAATTGACGCGGGATTCCTGCTGAATATCTTTTGCGATACGTCGGTGGGTTGGGCTAATTCTCGACCGCGTACAGGTGCTGCCTGAAGAATTCGACCGTGCGGCTCATCGCCAGATTGAAGGCGGGTGCGGCGATATTGTGTCCACCGTTGGCGTATTCGTGGAACTCATAGGCCTTCTCATTTTCCGCCAGAATCACGCCCAGATCCCGTGAGTAGCCGATATTTACTACATCGTCATCAATCGAATGATGAAGCTGAACCGGGCTTCGCAGGGATTCGATATTGGCCGTGAGCGAGACTGCCCGCCAGAACGGTTCACGGGTATCCGGGCGGCCATAGGCTTCGAAGATCTCACTGCTGCGACGGGTTCCGGATGAGTTCGGGACGCGGACAAATGATGTATCGGTAATGGCATAGGTGTTGAAATCATCGTAGCTGTAAACCGCCCCCGCCCAGATCACACCGGCGCGGATATCCGGCTCGACCAGCATCGCCCGCAGTACCAGATTCCCGCCCATGCTGTGTCCCCACATCCCGATGCCATTCGGGTCGATATTCTCCATGCGCTGAAGGCTGCGAAGGGCGGAAATCGCGTCAATGGTATAGGCGGGCGAAAAATATGATCCGATGGGTTCACCTTCAGAGATGCCGTGTCCGCGCATGTCGATTTTGAAAACCACAAAACCACTCTGCGCCAGCATATCGACATAGGCGACATAGCGTTCGGTGGTGCGGTAGCTGGTGGGCGGGATATAGCCATGATTGAAGACAATTGCCTTGAATCCGCCTTCCGGTACCTCGCCTTTCGGGATGGTCAGCAGACCGTAGATCTTGTTGCCTTCAGAGCGGTAACTGGCGATGTACTGGGTGTAATTAGCGCCATCTGCGATCCGCTGTTCAATCAGAATGTCACTGCCTTCGATCTCCGCAACCACTGCGCGTAGTCCGTTGATCGTGAGATCGTTGGCAACGACGAAAGCGGGTTCTTCGGTGGCGGCGGGTTCTTCAGTAGCGGTAGTTTCAGGGGTAGGGGAAACGGTCAGGGTGGCTTCCTGCGCACTGATAGCCCCGGTCAGGATGAGGATCAGCAGGCTAAGCAGGGTCAGCGGTATCAGGATGCGGCGCGATTGACGAAATTGTGACGTGTGAGTCATAGGTGCTCTCATCTAATAGGTCAGCATACGATGAAAACAGCCTGATATGGAAGGTGACTGCGTATTACCATCAGCCCGTTCCTTCAGGTCTGTCATGCACAATTGTATAGGGGAATGCCTTTCAGAATGAATACCTGAAACCGGCTTATCCGCTTGTGGTTTGTCTGTCTCCGCCTGCTGCGGCCTTTGCCAGTACGAATGGAAAGACCTGGGCGACGCCATGTTCACGCAGAAGCCACCCGGCCAGCGTCAGACTCCACCCTGAATCAATAATGTCATCGACCAGCAGAACAGGTGTCGATGGTATACCAGCGCCGATCGTGAAGGCATTCGCGATATTCTGAAGCTGGAGAAGACTGTTCTGCATGGTCTTTTGTTCAGGGTAGGGGCTGGTGCAAAGCACTGCTTCCACATAGGGCAGATGCAGGGCATCCGCCAGCCGTCGGGCAAAGTCCGATACCAGGTGCGGGTGGCGTGTTGAGGGGATATTCGTCACCCACATGATCTGTCCTGCCCAGTGGCGCTGTATCAACTCCTGTGAGGCTGCGACCAGTTCCTGAGAAAACCGTTTCTGGATATATTTTCCTGCTTTAACCGACTTGCCCCATCCTTCGTCGTTGTAGAAAGAGAGCGCCATGCCGGTCTCATTGGTGTGCTTGAGTTTGGCGCGTGGCGTGATCATCCTGCGCCTTGCCCATTGCAACCTTGGCTTAATCCAGAGCGGTTCGCCGTTCCATAAGAAGTGCTGCGCACGGCGATAGGCGTCCTCATCAGGGGCAAAAATGCTCTTTGACGAACGGCAGTTTTTACAGCGATTACACCGGTCTGGGTGCGTGGGATCTTCAAGTGCGTATGCCAGAAACTTCATTAGACAGTCTCCAGAAGCGATGAAGGCTTCGATCTGCTCCAGCTCCCGATAGCGTCTGGCGGTGATTTCCTGCCAACGGCTGAAATCTGGAACTGACTGGCCGGTCTTGACGTAGCCGGCGTCAGTGCTGACGATGTAACCTTCAATCTCGAACTGCTGGATGATTTTATCGGCCACTGAATTATTCAGATTAAATTCAATAAGAAGCTCACTTCTGGAAAAGCTGCGCCCTCTTTCGAATTGCTGTGCTGCTGCCTGCATGATGTCCACTGGTGGGAAGGCGGAGTCCAGAAAATATTCCTGAATTTCGCGATCTTCCGGGCCATGCATCAGGATCACGTGTGCATTGTCGATGCCGCGACCGGCACGGCCAATCTGCTGGTAATAGCTGATGATCGAACCTGGCAGTTGATAATGGATGACGAAGCTGAGATCGGGCTTATCGAATCCCATGCCGAGCGCGACACTGGCGACAAGGGCCTTCAGCCTGTTTTGCAGAAGATCGGTTTCAAGCTGCTCTCGATTTTCTGCCTGAGAGTGATAGGCGGCGACCGGGAACCCTTCCTGTATCAGCCATTTTGCGACGATCTCACAGTCACGGATGGTTGTGCAGTAGATGATGCCAGTTCCGGCGATGGACCTGAGGAGATGAGACAGCAGCACCAGCCGGTTAGCGGCTGACATCGGTTCGGGATAGGTATACAGGCGCAGGCTTTCACGCATCAGTGATCCACGGGATACCTGAACATCACCGCCTAAAATCGTCTGTATATCGTCGATCACGCGGGTATTGGCTGTTGCTGTAGTCCCCAGGACAGAGGTCGAAGATGGCAATTCTGCCAGAATATGCATGACCCGCCGGTAATCAGGTCGGAAGTCGTGCCCCCAATCCGAGATACAGTGAACTTCGTCGATGACCAGCAGGCCAATCTGTGGGCGTATCGTCGGCCAGATGCTGGCACGGAAAGCCTGATTTGAGAGGCGTTCCGGAGAAATCAGAAGAAGATCGACCTGATCGGAGATCAGTGCCTGCGTGATGCTATTATGTTCATCACGGTTGGTGCTATCAATCCGCTTCGCACACAGGCCAAATTTCTCCGCCTGTGCGATCTGATTCCGCATGAGCGAGAGCAGTGGACTGACTAAAACCGTTATCCCACGATTCTGTATCCGGTTCAGGCGGGTGGCGATGAAGTAAACAAGGCTTTTACCCCATCCTGTGCGCTGAACGACGACCAGCCGCTGTCGCTGCTGAACCACGGCCTCAATCGCTTCCCACTGTCCCTCACGAAAGGCAGATGCGGGGCCAAGTGTTTGCTTCAGGATATTTTCTGCTGTGAGATGAATTTTAGCTGTCATGAAGCTGCCTATAAGAGATTGAGCTGTTCAGGATTTGCTGATGTAGTCTGATCGAGCGACGGCAACGTTAAATCATTGAAAGAGGGATAGGGGATTGGAATACCACCTTTTTGTATCAGCTTCTTATTGCCAGCGGCACCTGGGGATGGTTCGGGATAATCCAGCACATAAAGCGGGATTTCCTTACTCAAGGCAGTTTTCCCTGCGGCCCATGTTCCCCCCTTTTCGTCACCCGCCTCAATTACAAAGAAGGCTTTTGAGAGACAGATCGCGGTTGCATTTCGAGACATTGCATTTCTGACGCTCCATGGCTCATTGGGCGCAAACTGCGACATGACGACGATACGATCCTTCGCTTCAGCCCAGTATGAGCGCAGCGCTTCATTCAGCCGGAAGATTAATGCCCCTTCCGGCAGGACGAGAATAGTGGCTCCCTTTGCTGCAACTGCACTCTGATGGGCGATGATGTCCACGCCTTTCGCATGTCCACTGATCACCGTATAGTCCCACTGAGCCACAACGGCCTGTGCGAGCTTATCGGTTGCATGGAGACCTGCTGTGCTTACATCGCGAGAACCACCAAATCCAATTCCCGGTTTCTCAAGCAGGGCAGTATCACCATGCACATACAGAAGCGGTGGTAGGGTATCGATCCATGGCGCATACTGTCTGGGATATTCTGCATCAAACCGCGTGATGAGTTTGAAGCCCTTGAGCTGTAACTGCTCGAGTGTCTTTGCAGCGCCATCAGAACTGGAACTGGTGAGTTGATGGGCTACCTCTGGCTTCATCGACCTGAAAAGCGTCTTGAGGTCGGTATCGGTCATCGAAAAGAGATCCGATAACGGTATGGATTGTTCTTTGGTTGTCCGCAAAATATCATGCATGAGCGCTGGCGTCATCCCACGGATGCCGCTGTGCAGGCGCACTAAATCCACAGAGGAGAAGGTCATATCTTTCCTTTCTTGGAGAAGGTCTCTAAGAAGTATTACCTTTTATTCTATCGCAGGACATGCTGTGCCGACTTAAGGTATCCGAATCCAAAAGCGCCGCGATCTGTCCGGCGCTTTTGGAGAAGAGCTTGCTGACGTTAGTTGTGGTTCAGGCGTTTGCGGTGATGCGTCTGCTGCCGCCGCTGGTGCCTGCGCTGCCTGGAAGCGGAGATTTTCCCTCCCGATGCTTTCGCAGCCGATGCTTTTGCAACAGATGCTTTCCCGCCAGGGGTTTTCACGGCCAATGCTTCCGTGCCGATCTGGATGCCGTAATGTGGCAGGACCTGCCGGTGCAGAAAGAGAATCGCGACTGCCGCAGCAATGGCGACCCCAAAGATCAGCAGTGAATTCGTCATGCTGTTCATGATCGTTGGATCGATCAGCATGACAATCGCCAGCGCCAGCATGACCACACCACCGATCAGCTTGAGCATCCGGCCCTGCTTTTCCTCAAATTTACTGACTTTCAGGGTCAGGACCACCGTGCCGAAGATCAGCAGCTCATCGGCCAGAAAGATCAGCATGTAAAGCCCAAGCAGCAGCGCAAAATTCAGCGCCGTTACCTGATTAGCGGAGATCAGATTGGTCCACATCACGGGCAGCCCTGATGTGCAGGGCAGTTCGACCAGTGTCACACCCATCGCCATGACAGCGGTCGCACCGATCAGCGCCGGTGTCGATTTGTTGCCCTTCAGCAGGCCGCGCATATCGCGATAGATCTTCGGTTTGTGCCGGTCGGAAATGGTCAGGGATGGCCCCTGCTTATACCAGAAGTAATCCTTGATATTGATGAAGGCAAAGGCCAGCGCCATCAATGCGACTGCGACCTGAATCCAGCCGATGAAGCCGACAAAGCTGAAAATGGTGAAAAGCCCTGCGATAAACAGCATATAGACGGCTGATGTCACGGTGAGGAATGTCAGGCCGATAATCATCACTTTTTGACGCGAACCGGAGTGCAGTACCAGCCCCAGAAGCAGCGAAAGCACCCACAGCGAGCACGGGTTGAAACCATCGACAAACGCAATTAATGCCGTGCTGAGGCCAAGCGACAGCCCTTCAAGGCTGATTTCACCGATCAGCGGCAGCGTCAGTGTGCTGGCGGCTGCCAGTGCGGGATCAGTTCCGGCGATGACTGACGGCCATGTCTGGGTCTCAACCGGGATGATCCCCTGACCGGGATCGATGCAGGTGGTCTGCTGGCAGGTCTGTACCGCCTGTTCGATCTGCGCGGCGATCCCGTCGCTGAAGCCGATCCAGTGGCGATCCCCGATGAACGTCACCGGGACGCCGGATGGCCGTGCGCCCTGCAACGCAAGCATCTGATGCAGATAGCTTCGGTTATCTTCGTTATGATAGATCTCATAGTCGCGGACGATCAGGTGTGGATATGCAGCCTGTAATTCCTTCAGGTATTCCATTTCCGCATGACAGTAAGGGCATCCATCGCCCCGGAAGACGTAAATGATCACCGGTTGAACACCGGTTACTGGCTGACTGCCGATGTCCTGCGCCTGTGCCGTCCCCATCGCCAGCGGGATCAGCAGAGCCAGCAGGATGACAGCCGCTGAAATCAGCAGAGGCTTTGCGCGTACATCCATTGTGGTTCACCTGTTCGCATATGCAAAAGTGCCATACGCTCATCGTACCGTCCGGATGCGGCGGCTTTCAGTGACGATTATCCTTTTATTTGTGATAAATGTCACAAATGCAGAGCCGCTGATGTAAGATCTACAGCTTGAGAGGTGAACGGGTTATCCCAGTGAGATCATATAGGCGATCAGATCGTGAATCTGCTGCGGCGTCAGAATGTCCTCATAATTCTGTGGCATCAGGCCGCCGCGATAACCCTCTGTGATATGCCGGTCAGGATCGATAATCTCGATCTCAAGCGCCTCTTCTACCGATAAATCCGGGTGAATGGCCTGTGCGCTGGCGGCGGCCCCCACCAGATCCGGGCCGATCAGTCCGCCGGAGCCATTGACGGTATGACAGGTCCCGCAGGCCCCGGCACCGGTAAAGATAATCTGCCCCTGGATCACTGATCCGGCGGTTGATGAGGTCTCGGTGGTCGCGGCTGATGTCTCTGGTGCGCCGGGTGCATCAGGCTGCGCTGTTGCCCCGGATGCCGAAGCAGGGGTGAAGGTGGGGCGGGTTTGCCCGTCCGGGCCGGTCTGTGGACCGCAGCCTGTGAACAGGATCAACCCAGCAAGCACAACAATACTAAAGATCACAGAAGTTGAGGCGAATTTACGTGGATACAATCTCTGCTCCTGTCTGGATATGTGAAGCTCTATTTGAGAAATGATCACTCATTCTGTGGCCGGTGCTTCATCCGCCTCATCGTCGATCTCGATGGGCTTGTAAAAGATCAGGCACAGGGTAATCACGCTGAAGGCGATCAGCGATAAGAGCGGGATTGTGACGAAGCCGAACCAGTTAATCCACAGGGCTGTACATGAAGCGCCACCGCCTGCGGTACAGGGGGCAGCGACTTCGGAAAGTGCGCCGTACTGAAGCAGATTATGGTAGATGGCAATCGCCAGCCCGGTCAGGCTGATGGGAAGCACATAAAGCTTCAGACGCCGGTCGTGAATGAACAGGCCGACCAGCAGAATGAACACCAGTGGATACATGAAAATGCGCTGATACCAGCACAGCGCACACGGGACATACTTCATCACCTCGCTGAAGTACAGGCTTCCACCGGTTGCCAGCAGCGCCTGAAACAGCGCCAGATAGCCGAGATTGTCACGCACAACGGCCCAGAACCCGTTACGGGCTTTCTGCGGGGCTTCGGCTTCCATCATTTCAGGGGAATCTAGGGTCATGGATGGGATTACTCCTGTTACTTCAGATGCTGTTTGTCCGTGTATTGACAGATTCGCAGGTCGCAGAACGCGATTACTATACTCTGGCCTGCGGAGAACGCGAAATGATGAATATCACATTCTCGGCAGCCGTTTGTCGTGCTGGTTTGTCGTGCTG
>CAYNDH010000006.1:0-19511 GCA_964395665.1 uncultured Anaerolineaceae bacterium | reverse complement strand
GTTTGTCGTGCTGGTTTGTCGTGCTGACGATACCGGCTTTCGTCAGCGATGCACAGGTTATCGTATGAAGTTAAAATCCTTGTGAAGGATCGGTGTTTTTATCAGAGATGCTTAAGGTTAAGCGGTGCTTTTGCCTGCTATTGAGAATTCAACAGTTGATGAGAAGCCGCCTAATTCGTTCGTGATCTCCGTACAGCAGCGGTATAATACAGTCAATCGAGTGCAGGGACGATTCGCGATTACAGTTAATCATACACCCTGCCATGAACTGAGTCAGCTATACAGGCGCATGATCGAACTTCCACTTTTTCCACTGAACACCGTTCTGTTTCCCGGTATGCCGCTCGAACTGCATATCTTCGAAGAGCGTTACAAACTGATGATCGGAGAGTGCATCGAACGACGCACGCCCTTCGGTATCGTGCTGCTGGAAGAGGGCAGGTCGGAGCTTGATTTCACCGGGCTGCCGCCGCAGGTCAAGCCCTTTCTCGTGGGATGCACAGCGCAGATTATGCAGGTGAACGCGCTGCCAGAGGGCCGCATGAATATCACCGTTGTCGGTCGGGAACGCTTTCAGATCCAAGAACTGCACCATGATCATCCGTATCTGCGCGGAACGGTGGAGATGTATCCGCTGGAACCCGGCAGTTCATCGCTGCTGGCGCCGGTGGCACTGCTGCTGCGACGCTGGGTTTCCCGCTATCTGAGTGTGCTGGAGCGGAGCGGCCAGCTTCATTTCGATGCCTCACAGCTCCCTGAAGATCCTTCGACGATCGGGTATCTGGCGGCGGTGCTGCTGCAGGGCGTGTCGATGCGTCAGAAGCAGGAGCTGCTGGCTGCGTCCAGTCTGCTGAGAATGCTGGTGCAGTTATGCCGCCTGTACCGGCGAGAAGTGACACTTCTGGAAATGCTGGTCGATCCACCCGATTTTGAAGATATGAATCCCACACCGTTTTCACTCAACTAAAGAGTGAAGCCGACCCAACCCCCGTAATGAATAGAATTCAAAGACGCAATACGTGAGGTTCTGCCTGCAAATGTAAGGTTCAGAATCATCACGGTGTCTGTTATCCAAAATGCAGAACATCTCACATAACATTCCTGCATTTTTAATTCCGATTTATCCTAATCCCGATATGGTTGACGCAATAACAAAGGTATTTCCGCTTGAAAATCTCGCACTACACAGACCCCTCTGTCTTTGACCTGCTTGCGCCGGAATGGAATGCGCTGGTGCAGCGCAGTATCGCTGATTCTGTTTTTAATACGTTGGAATGGCTGTCCTGCTGGTGGGAAGCCTACCAGCCCGGTGAACTCTGGGTGGTGACGATTCGCGAAGGGAATCGCGATGATGACCGCCTGCTGGCAATCGCGCCATGGTTTATTGATACCACGAACCCGGAAGAACGTGTCCTGCGGATCGTCGGCTGTTTTGAAGTCACTGATTATCTTGATTTTATCATCGACCGCGACTGTACCGAGCCGATCTATGAGCTACTGGCCGAACAACTGGCCGAAAATCGTGACCGCTTTGATCGCATCTGTCTCTGTAATCTGCCCGAAACATCCCCCACCTACACCCGCCTTACGCCCTATCTTCAACAGCACGGCTTTATCACCAAAATCGAAGTTGAAGATGTCTGCCCGGTGATCACACTGCCGGAAACGTGGGAAAGCTATCTTGAGCAGCTTGACAAGCATAACCGCCACGAACTGCGCCGTAAACTCCGCCGGGCCGGTGGTGGAGATGCCATCGACTGGTATCTTGTGGATGAATCGCATGACCTTCAGGCTGAACTGGGCTATTTTATCGAGCTGATGGCGGACAGTGCGCCGAATAAGGCCAAATTCCTTGAGGATTCGAGCAATACCCGGTTCTTTAATCGGGTGATGCCGGTCATGGCCGAAAAGGGCTGGCTGCACCTGATCTTCCTGACGATTAACGGGGAACGGGCCGCTGCCTATCTCAATTTCGATTACAACCGGCGGATCATGGTCTATAACTCCGGCCTGTCGCAGAAGCACATTACATGGAGCGCGGGTATTATCCTGCTGGCGAAGCACATCCGCTATGCTATTGAGAACGGCTATACCGCTTACGACTTCCTGCGCGGCAATGAGGAATATAAATACCGCATGGGCGGCGTTGACGAGCCGGTCTATCAATTGAACGCGGTGACAGCGGATTAAGTCTGACAGGGCGGATCGCCCGAAAGATAGAGAGCATTCTTTGTGACAATTCAGCGCATCGCGATCCTGAGTGTGCATACCAGTCCGCTGGCGGTGCTGGGCGGCAAAAAGACCGGCGGGATGAATGTCTATGTGCGCGAACTCGCCAGAGAGCTGGGTTCGCGTGGGATTCAGGTGGATGTCTTCACCCGCCGCGACGCGCCCGACATGCCCGAAGTCGATTACAGCGGTGGAGAGAATGTCCGCGTGATCGGCATTCCGGCGGGGCCGTCTGCCCCGCTGGACCCATCCGAGATTTACCCGCACCTGCAGCAGTTTGCGGCGGGAGTGATCGCGTTTACGACTAAAGTCGAACCCGCCGACAGCACCCAGGCCCGGCGCTATGATCTGGTGTACAGCCATTACTGGTTGAGCGGGCTGGTGGCGGAGAAACTGCGCGAAGTGTGGGGCGTCCCCTATGCTCACATGTTTCACACGCTTGGGCACATGAAAAATCGTATTGATCAGCGGGCGGTTCCGCACTTTCAGCCCGACCTGCGGGTGATCCATGAGAAGCAGATTGTGGATAAGGCTGATCGCATCATCGCGGCGACACCGGCTGAACTGGCACAGCTTCTATGGCTGTACCGTGCGGATAAACGCCAGATCGCGGTGGTTCCGCCCGGTGTGGATGAGACGCGCTTCCGGTCTGTCCCGCAGGCCGAAGCACGCGCCCTGTGCGGCATGACACAGAGACAGCATCTGCTGCTGTTTGTGGGGCGGATTGAACCGCTGAAGGCCGTGGATACCATTCTGTATGCGCTTCAGAAGATCCGGCAGGAACACGCCGGGATCGCCAGCCGGACAAAGCTGGCCGTGATCGGTGGCAATCCGGCGGACCTGGCAAATGATCAGGAACTGGCGCGGCTGATGACGCTTAGTGAGACACTCGATGTTGCGGAGATGGTCGATTTTCTCGGCGCGAAGGATCAGCAGCAGCTTGCGGTGTATTACAGCGCGGCGGATGCAGTCATCATGCCGTCAGATTATGAGTCGTTCGGGATGGTGGCGCTGGAAGCGATGGCCTCTGGCACGCCGGTGATCGCTTCCGAAGTCGGTGGGCTGGCGTATCTGGTGCATGATGGCGAAACCGGCTTTCTGGTGCCGGTGCGTGAGCCGGTGGCCCTGGCTGACCGCATCTATCGGCTGATCTCGGATGATGCCTTGCAGGGGCGTATGGGACAGAACGCGGCGGCACTGGCACGGGAATATTCGTGGCGGCATATCGCCGACCAGCTTCTGGATGTCTTTAACGGGATGTTGTCCCGCCGCAGGCCGGTCAACACTGCCGGTGGCTCATAGTCATCGGATCTGATACAGATCGATCAATCAAAAGGCCGAAGCGAGCTGCTCCGGCCTTTTTTGTCTGCCCTGGCCGTCCTAGCCGCCGTAGGCGTTCGGCATGTCGTTCACCGTCACGGTGACATAGGGTGCCTGAAGCTGGATGTCGAGCGCCTCATCTTCGTTGAGCAGTGTCTGCCCCTTGTGATACAGCACATCATTAAAGCCGTCGTAACGGTAGCGGCGTTTGACCCATCCATAGAGGTTATGGACGAATACCGCCTCAAACTGGATCGACTCGTCCTGCTGGATGAAGGTCTCGTTGATCAGCCAGACGGGTGCGTACTGCTCAAGGTGTGATTTCACCTTGGCGTCGCGTAATTTAACAACTTCTTCATAGGTATGCATGGCTATCCCTGCTGCTTCCATTAATGTCTTGTCTATCTCTATCAGTGTACTGTCATTGTATAGTCAAGCGGTGCTGCTGCCAATGATGGCTGGAGTCATTCCGTCTGACTGACCGGCTGACCATCCAGACCGAGTTGGGCGGCGTGAGCCTGCATCGCCTTCAGCACCAGCGGGACATGAAATTCCCACAGGTCTACCTCCAGCGAAGCCGCCCCCTGTTCGATGTCCGCACGATTGACACCGGCGGCAAAGGCTTTATCCTTCCACTTCTTACGGATTGATTTCACCTCAACATCCGCGATATCGCGGCTGGGACGTACCAGTGTCACGGCGGAGATCAGACCGGTCAGTTCATCGACGGCATACAGCGCTTTATCACGCAGGGTGACACGGTCATCGGCGGCCAGCGGCCCATGGCTGAGGATCGTGCGGATATCTTCTTCAGAGAGGCCGCGTTCGCGCAGAATCGGTGCGCCGTCCATTGGATGCTGTTCGAGTGTCGGGTGGATTTCCCAGTCGAAATCATGCAGCAGACCGACTAATCCCCAGCTATCGACGTCTTCACCGTAATGTTCAGCGTAGGCACGCATGGCGTATTCTACGGCCAGCATGTGCTTACGCAGGCTGTCGGCCTGCACAAATTCACAGACAATATCCCATGCCTGACTGCGGTTCATTTGCTAACCTTCACTTGCTAACCTTCGCTTCTGAATGAAATAGGGTCGTTAACCGGGATCATATACTTTTGCACCGATGGTCAGCGGTTCACCGATCGGAAGCTGCCCCTTGGTCTTTAACTGCCAGCGGCCCGTAAGCAGTTCATCGCCGCTTCCGGCGGACGGCGTGATCCCTTCAAACTCGATGGTGTAATCATCACCGACGTTGATGCTCTCCCGAATGGTGAAACGGCTGGCGCGGAAGTTCTCGCCGTCCACGAATTCCAGACTTGCCAGACTTTCCCATGGACAGGTGCCGGTGTTCTGAATGTGGATGTGGGTGCGGTATGGGCTGTTCACGCGGAAGAAGCCATCTGCTGCCCCGCCGACATCTTCCTGACTGATGATCGCATAATCGAACACACAGGCGGCGGTGGTCGCTGTCTGCTCGACCGCTGCGGTCTGTGTGGCGTTGGGCGTGGCGGTGTTGGTTGGCGTCATGGATGGCGTCAGCGTTGGCGTGCTGGTGGGTGTGCGTGTTGGCGATGGCGTGCGCGTCGGTGTCGGCGGCGCGGCTTCTTCTGTGTTCTGTGTCAGTGCGGTCCCTTCACCCTGAGCAGCGGTGTCCTGGGTCACTTCCGGTGTTTCAGCCCGTGCCGGGATTTCGGTCAGGGGCTGTGGCGCTGTCTCGGTGGGCGTCTCTGTGATCAGCCAGCCGACCAGCGGCGCAATCGGGAAGATGCCATTTACCGCGCCGCCGACGTAAATCCCGCCGATAGTGATGAACAGGCCGATGATCAGCAGCAGCAGGGCGGCAGGAAAGCGCCTGCCCTGTGGCTGTGACTGACGCGCTTCTGCGGTAGACAGCTTGACCTCATCGACCGATGGCAGTTTCAGCTTGGGCAGAATCAGTGTGGTCGGGTCCAGCCGAGAGGGGGCTGTTTCGAGCAGGTCGAGATCTTCCAGCAGATCCTGTGCGGATTGATAGCGATCGTCCGGTGATTTTGACAGCAGCTTCTGAATGATCTTATCGACAGCCGGGGGCAGATGCGGCTCGGTCGTCCGTATAAACGGGACCGGCTCGTTCATGTGCTGAAGGATCATGGACATCGGCGTTTCGCCGTCGAATGGAAGCTGGCCGGTGAGCAGTTGGTACATGATCACGCCCAGCGAATAAAGATCCGAGCGCTCATCACCCGGCTCACCTGCGCCCTGTTCCGGGGACATATAGGCAGGCGTGCCGATCAGCCCGCCGCCCGTGGCGGTGTAACTGCCAGAATTGACCAGCTTGGCGATCCCGAAGTCTGTCAGCACTACACGGTCATTTTCCTGACGATCCAGCATCAGGTTTGCGGTCTTGACATCGCGATGGATGACACCGCGCTGATGGGCATAAGCCAGTGCTTCGGCAGCCTGCCGTATCGTCCTGATCGTCTGCGACAGGGTGAGTTTCCCGGTATCGGCGGTTTCGTCCTGAAGGAAATCCTTCAGGGTTGGGCCTTCGATCAGCTCCATCACCATGTAGTAACTGTCGGATTCCGGTTCGTAGTCGAAATCGTAGACCTGGACGATATTAGGGTGCTTCAGCTTTGCGATATTCTGCGCTTCACGCTCGAAGCGTGCTTTGAACTGCTTCTCGTCGGAGAGAAAGCTGTGCAGCACCTTGATCGCTACATAGCGGTCGAGTGGTGGGTGATAGGCACGGTAAACCTCAGCCATCCCCCCACGGCCAAGCCGTTGCAGCACTTCGTAGCGGCCAAACGTCCGATGCTTCACCAGATTATAAAACCTTAATCAAACCAACATCAAAGATAACAGCCAGAAAGTATACTTCAACTTCAGTAGGCTCTCAACTACTACCGTGACGGATTTCGGGTGAACAATAATTTCTAATCTGTTATCATTGTGCGTTCGAATCACGCGATATACACGTAAAATTTCCACTTTTAGGTGAATATTTACGTGTATGCCGATTTTCTTTCTGTACTGACAAAGGAAAACGAATGTCTCAAACCTTTACCGCAGCGCCACATCATGATGTGCTGGTCCTGCTTGTTCAGGTTGCAGTACTTTTATTGTCAGCGCGAGTTCTGGGTGAAATCGCGCAGCGTTTGGGGCAGTCATCGGTGGTCGGCGAGATCCTTGCCGGTGTGCTGCTTGGCCCATCACTGCTCAGTGGACTGGTCCCGGCGGTCGGCGAATGGCTGGTGCCGCATAATCAGACACAGGGCTATCTGCTGGAACTGGTCGGCATGCTCGGTGTGATGTTTCTGCTGCTCATCACCGGGCTGGAAACCGATCTGGGGCTGATCCGACGACATGCGCGAACGGCGGTCAGTGTCTCGCTTGGGGGCATCACCTCAATGTTCCTGGCGGGATTTGTCCTTGGACAGTTTATCCCGGATGATCTGCTGGTCAACCCAAATGACCGGCTGGTATTTGTACTGTTCTGGGCGACGGCGCTGTCGATCTCGGCGATTCCGGTGATTGCGAAAGTGCTGCTTGACCTCAAGCTGATGCGCCGCGACATCGGCCAGACGATTATCGCCGCTGCCATGCTGGACGACTCAATAGGGTGGACAATGCTGTCGGTGGTGATTGGCCTCGCCAGTGGAGTGGCGATCAATGCGGGGACGGTCCTTGGCTCAATTCTGAAGGTGCTGACCGTTCTCATTCTCGGCCTGACCGTTGGGCGCTGGCTCATCAGCCGGGCACTGTCATTCATCCAGAATTACGCGATCAGCCGTGATAGAGAACTTTCGCTGGTGATCATCGCCATGTTTATCGGCGCGGCAGTGACTCAGGCGCTGGAGCTGGAAGCGCTGCTGGGCGCGTTCATTGTCGGGATTGCGCTCGCGCAGATCCCAACCTTGAATACAGAAACCGTTCACCGGCTGGAAGCGATCACCTTTGGTATTTTTTCGCCGATCTTCTTTGCGGTCGCCGGGTTGAAGATCAACATCACGACGCTGCTGACGCCGCGACTGCTGATACTGCTGGCCGTCGTACTGGTGGTTGCGATGGTTTTCAAAATTGGTGGTAATTATCTGGGGGCAAGGGTTTTTGGCGGACGTGATCACTGGTCGGCGCTGTTCTTCGGATTTGGCCTCAATACTCGCGGCTCGATGGGGATTATCATCGCCAACATTGGTCTTTCGCTCGGCCTTATTTCGCAGGATCTGTTCTCAATTCTGGTGGTGAATGCCATTATCACCTCACTGATTGCCCCGCCAGCACTGCGGGCAATCATCCGACGGGTGGAAGTCACCGCTGACGAGCGCACACGTCTGGAACGTGAAACCCTGCTGAAAAGCAATCTGATTGCCAATGTCCGCCGGGTGCTGCTGCCGGTGCGCGTCCGACCCGGCGAAAGCCCGATCCATGAGATCGAAGCACGGCTTCTGGATCGTCTGGGGCAGGGGAATAATATCGCAGTTACGCTGTTGAGTGTCGCCCGAAGCGGGGAAGAAGCGGCCAGCAATCAATATCTGAATGAGCTGATCAAGGCAAAGTTCGGTACTTACACGATCAACAAGAAGGTTGTCACCAGTGACAACCCGCATGATGTGATCCTTGACGAAGCGCATCGCGGTTATGATCTGCTGGTACTTGGTGCGACGCAGAAGTCACAGGATCAGCGTTCACTCTTCAATCCGATTATCGACTATGTGGTGCGGCTTGCACCGTGTCCGTCGCTGATCGTCCATGCGGCTGCACTTGAAGAGGACTGGCAGCCGCGCCGGGTGCTGGTCCCGACCAATGGATCGGCGGAAGCGAAGCGTGCTGCTGAAGTCGCATTTTCGCTGTTGAATGGTCGAGAGGATGCCGAAGTCACCGTGCTGAACGTCATTCAGGCGGTGCAGACCGTGACCGAAGTCGATAATTATCGCATGATCCAGCGGCAGATGGGGATCTCGCAGGGCATTGTCGATGAGGTGCAGGCGCTCGGAAATTCCTTCAACGTCAACACACAGACACTGGTCGAAGTGGCGGCGCGTCCCAACAGCATGATTATCGAAGTGGCCGAAGCAGAAGAGTCGGACCTGATCATTCTCGGCGTGGCAGCGCGTGCCGGATCAGAGCGGCTGTATCTCGGCCCGATGGTCGAATACATCCTGACTCATGCGCCGTGTCCGGTGATCGTGGTGAACGCGGCATTTTAGAGGGCATTTCAATTCAGTGAGCGGCGGGCCGGAAGAATCCGGCCCCTGCATTCCACAGACAACCCTAGGGTGTCCTGCCTGTGTCACCAGTCGCATCCATGTTCGGTGTATCCAGCGGTTTGCCCGCCGGTTTGTCCAGCGGTTTGTCCAGCGGTGGGACAGGCAGCACATCCTCAGCCAGACCGACAGCCTCACTGATGGCTTCAGAAACGACTTCATCCAGCTTTTCGGGTGGGCGTTCATCGGTGGCGCGCTGTTCGCGAATATCTGGCATTGCTTCCGGCAAAATCAGACCACGGCCCAGCGCATCTTCAGCCGCCGCGATCGTATCTTTCACCAGCAGCATATCAATGCCTCTGGCGTGCAGCCGGTCGGCAAGCGTGCGCACCTGCGCATCACGTGATTCGGCAGTGGTGACATTACGGATATAGATCACGCGCACCCGCTCCGGATAACGTTCGGCCATCTCGGTATAGATTTCCGGGTCCATCTGGCCGCTGTCCCCGATCATGACGAAATTCAGATGTGGATAAGCCTGCATGATCTTCATAATGGCGTCGGATTTGTGGGTACGATGGCCTTCTTCATAGACTTCGGGGAAGCCGAAGTTCCGCAGGAACACTGTGCCAAACGGGATCTCGCGCACGGTGAAAAAGTCCAGCAGCAGATCATAGAGATTCCACGGGCTGCTGCTGACGTAATAAATCGGGTTGTAGGCCTGCTTTGTCCCATTTTGCAGGGCGCGGTAAAAGCCCGCCACGCCACTGAAGGGCAGGCGGGTGCGGGCATTCTGAAGGAAGGTATTACGCGCCATCCTGATCAGATTGATGGCGTCGGTCTGAATGACCGTATCGTCCAGATCGCTGATGATGCCGTATTCGGCGCTTTTTGGCGGCAGGATGACCTGTCCCGTCGCGGTGATGTCAGCCAGGTCGCCGGGCACATTGGCATCCGGCGGCAGGCCAACCAGCCTGAAATGCACATCATGCAGCATGATTTTGGCGTCCAGCGGCTTTTCCAGCGTCAGATGCAGTTCGAAAAAGCCTTCTTCATCTGCGACAAGCTGCACCGTCTGCCCGTTGACGGTCACATCAACAATCGCAAACGGGATCTCGTCGGAATTCACGCGGCGATAGGCATTCAGCAGGTTTTTCCACAGATTATCGGCATCGGTGGCTGGTGTCAGGCCGTTATCGTACAGCGCACGGGCGCGTATGTGGACTTCGGTTTCGGTCGCATAGCCCATGTATGGGATAATCTGGACCGTGCGCCCATCGGGATGCAGGCGGGCTTCCAGCCGCGATTTGAGCCGGTCAACGTAACTTTCTACATGGTCGGTTATATCACGCAGCAGGTTTCTGATCATCGGATGTCTCCTGTTTCAGATCACAGATAGCAGATAGACCGTGTTCGCCAGGTGCAGGCAGCAGACAGTCAGCAGGTGCTTCAGACCGTGCAGGGTGAGCGGTGTGGTTCCCTTCCCTGTGTAACACAGATCGACTTTTCTGAAAAGTGAATGCGTATCCGGTACATATCCGGTGAGGTGGGGGTAGGGTTGGTCTGGTCGGCTTTATCGTTCTGCGCTACACTGAAACGACGGACAGGTTGACTCTTAAAAAGGAGCCAAGTCAAGCATGTCGTTATTGATCAGGTCATTTAATTATTCTCTCAGGCGCGGGGCATTGATGCTGCTGCTGATCGCACTGGCGGCAGCCACGTCGATGGTCTTCGCCCAACAGGGTGATCGGATACTTGCACCCGGCACACCTACTGCTGGTGAACTGACGGATGAAAATACGATACAGGTTTACACGTTTGTGCTGGCACGGGCCGCTGATGCCAGCCTTGAGATTACGGCGGATGACGGGCTGATCCTCAGCACCGTGATTACAGATGCCAATGCACAGCAGGTCGCGCAGTCGATTGACATCGCCCGCAGCGGTGTGATTGGCTACAACCAGCTATCACTTGAAGCGGGTACCTACTATCTCACGATCTTCCCGACTCCGGGTGCAGATACCGCGCTGACGGGCGGCTTCGAAGTGCTGTTCCGCAGTACAGGTGCAGCGACCGCAACGGATGCGACTGATACGGATGCAACCGACGAACCTGCATCAACCGATGAAGCGGGTTCCACTGACGAAGCTGCGACCGATGAACCCGCAGCCACCAATGAGGCAGATAGCAGTCTGCCTGCACGCACATTCCCACCGCAGGAGATTCTGGCAAACGGCATTGAAGTGAGCCTGTCATGGCCGACGACATCCGACCTGAATCTTCAGGTGCGTGATCCGGTTGGCCGCAACCTCTTTTTTGACTCCACCACCACCGATAACGGCGGCTCATTTGGCTTCGATGTCAATGGGCTGTGTGAAATCCTGATCGGTGAGGGTGAAACCGCGACTGAAACCGCCCAGTGGAGCGCTGGCCCGGTGTCGACTGGCAGTTATGAGGTGATGGTTTACTACCGTCAGGACTGCGAGAACGTAGGCCCGGTGGCATTTGAGGTCAATGTGACCGTGAACGGTGTGCCGATGGACCCGGTTCAGGCCACGATTCAGGCCCCGATTGGTAACACCTCTAATGTGTATCTCACAAGCTTCATCATCGATGTGGATGGAGACACCGCGCCGGGGCCGCAGGGACCGTATCCGGATACCCGTGTACTGCCGGAACCGGCACAAACCTATCTTGAAGCTGATGCCCCTCTGCTTTCCCCCAATTCTGCCGTGATCAGTACGATTACATCGGACCAGTATTATGAGATGTATACGGTCGATCTGGCCGCGAGCGAACCGGTCACGATTTCGCTGACGGCGCAGAATGGCAATCTCGATACGCTGCTGCTGATCTTTGATCAGAATGGCAATATCGTGGCTGACAATGATGATATTGTCAGCGCAGAAAACACGAATTCTTCGATCAACCTGAATGTACCTGTCGGCGGGACTTACTATGTCATGGCGACGCGCTACGGTAAGGATGTCGGCGGAACAGAGGGTGAATATGAGATCCTGCTGTCCGGCGTTACCATCGAAACGCCGCAGGAAATCACGGCGCTGAGCCTGCCACGTGGTGAGATCGAAGTGCTGCTGACATGGAATACCAATGCGGATATTCAGCTTCTGGTGCGCGATCCGATCGGGCAGTCGGTCTATGATGATAATCGCTCGGTGAGTTCCGGCGGAAGCCTCCAGGCGACCGGCAATATCAACTGTACGGTCTCACCGACCACGCCGCCTGCGTACTACACCTACTGGCTGGTGGCACAGGCTGGTGCGTATGAAGTGGATATCTGGTATCAGAACACCTGTAACGATCCCACGCCGGTGACAGCCAATCTCTTCATCTCGGTACGGGGTGAACCAGTCCTTCAGACACAGATCCCCAATTTCATCCCGGACACGCATTATGTACTCGGCTTTGAGATTGACCCACAGATGAATGTGTCTGTCTATCAGGGAGGCTTCCTTGGCGGTCTGGAAACGATTGACCTTTCCAGTGAGGATACTGTGCCGGTTCCTGCGGGCGGGGCTGTGCGTGGGTACATTGGTCAGGAAAACAACTTCGACCTGTGGACATTTGAAGGCAGCGCCGGGGATGTCGTGACGATTTCGATGGTGCGTCAGGGTGCTGAGTCACTTGACCCGATGCTGTATCTGGTCGGGCCGAATGGCTTCGAGCTTGCCAGCAATGATGATGCCACCTCCGATACGAAAAACGCACAGATTACCTCACTCGCGCTGACTGCTGATGGGACCTATACCATCGTTGCAACAGCCTATGCCACGATCTACAGCGGTACTCGCGGCAACTATGCGCTGACAGTTCAGTTCGAATAACCCGTGATTGCAAACCGTCCGGAATGACGGAAACAGTCAGATTTTTCAGAAGGGCGAGGTGTAAAACTTCGCCCTTTTGCTTACCACAGGGTGCGCTAATCCGTCAGCAGATGAGAAATGATTAAATTTAATATTAGCAGAATGTGTGAAATCGGCCATTAACGTCTGATCGTCAGGCAAGCGTAGGCCAAATGGTCGGTGGATCATGGTACTATAATTGTGATTGTAATGGATAAATTGTCACGCATGACAAAACGCAGCGGCCTTTGTCTGCGTATGGATGTCTGTGTGATGATGTCTTACTCTTACTTTTGCATGATGCCCATACCGTGCCGGGTGGCATGGATGACAGCTCACGCATTTTCAGAGGCCAAAAGGAAGGATAGTTCGATGAAACGCTTATTCTATTTACTTCCGATATTCGCGCTGCTGGCATTCGGTGGTTACGCTGCCCAGCCCGTGAGCGCGCAGAACTCGTATGCAACCTGGCAGGGATCGTTTTATAACAATGCGCAGATGATTGATCCGCCCGTTTATGAAGCGACATTCAACGAGATCAATTTCGACTGGGGCAACGGTTCGCCTCACGAATCTGTGACCAATGATAATTTCTCTGCCCGGTTCGGCACTGATGTGTTCTTCGAAGCCGGTACGTATCGCTTCTCGATCACGGTGGATGATGGTGTCCAGCTTCTGGTGAACGATAATTCCGTGCTGAATACCTATAACACGCCGCGCCCCGGCGATACACTGACAGTCGATGTCCCGCTGAGCGCGGGTGTGCATCATCTTCAGGTCGATTATCGCGAGATCACCGGGAATGCCTTCCTCAAGATGACATGGATCAATGTCAACGACATCCCCACGCAGGTGACGGGCAGCGGTAACTGGGTTGCCCAGTACTACAGCAACCCGAACCTGAGCGGCGCACCGTTCCTCACCCGTAACGAGTCGAATCCGCCGTCCTACCGCTGGGGGCTGGGCGCACCACTGAATGGGATGCCTGCTGACAACTTCTCGGTTCGCTGGTCTACCACGCAGAATCTGCCTGCCGGTAACTATGGCATTCAGGTCTTTGCGGACGACGGTGTGCGCGTTTTCGTCAATGGTATCGCTTACATCAATGAGTGGCATACCTTCACCGGGCAGGGATACACCGCCAACTTTAATCTGCTCGGCGGCCCGACCAATATCGTTATCGAATACTTTGAGTCCGGCTTCGATGCGCATATCGACTTCAAGCTGATTGCGCCGTCGGGTGCGGTAAATCCGACAACACCGACAACGCCGGTGGCAGGCGCAACTGCGACCGTCACCGCCAGCGTGCTGAACGTCCGCAGTCTGCCTTCGACCAATGGCGATATCCTGACCAAGATCCGCCGCAATGAGGTCTACGGCATCAGCGGTGTGAACGGGAACCGCACCTGGTACCGTCTGGATGTGGGCGGCATCAGCGGCTGGGTGAGCGGATTGTTCGTGGATACGGCCAATGCAGCAAATGTCCCGGTGGTTGACAGCACAGCGGCATCAGCCCCGACGCTCTCCACCAGCACGAATACCACTGCAACCGCCTATACCGCGACGACGGTTTCCAATCTTCACCTGCGGGCACAGCCGAATACATCGGCGGACTCGCTGATGGTGATGCCGCGTGGCAGTTCAGCAACCGTCCTGGCCCGCACCAATGATGCCGCCTGGCTGAAGCTGAATTTCAATGGTGTGGTTGGCTGGTCGAGCGCTCGCTATGTGAATGTCGCACCGCCGCTGGTCCTTGCGGATGTCCCGGTTGAGTAACGACTGAGGCATTTGAACCATCAGCCTGATCACTCGATATCAGGTAAGAGTCTCTACTGGCGGCCCTGTCTTAACGACGGGGCCGCTTTTTGTTTGGAAGCGAAGTCGCTGAATTTAGAGTCAGGTCTCAGAATTTCTGATTGTAGGAAAAACACGGTAAAATGAAACAGATGTTTCACTCGAAACGGCTGTTTCGATGAACCTCCTCCCGTAGAAATAGTGTTCCAAAGTGGCAAAAGGCTGCGTTCAATGGCTCTGTACGAAATACATGACTCACTTCATATTCCTGACGAGACGGAGCGTTTCGGGTTTATCGGTCGCACGAAGGAAATTGACAGCCTGAGTGAGCTGCTGGTTTCGCCCGGATGCCGTCTGCTGACGCTGATCGGTCCCGGCGGGATCGGCAAAACACGGCTGGCCCGTCAGATCAGTTATGAGGTGCAGCCCGTGTTCCCGCATGGAGTCTGTTCGGTGTGGCTGGCCCCGCTGCATGATCCTGATCAGCTCTTGCATACGCTGGTCGAAGCACTGGCACTTCAGGCCCAGGCGGATGATCTCGAAAAGGAAGTCTGTGCTTATCTGCGCGACCGGCAGATGCTGCTGTATTTTGACAACTTCGAGCATCTGGTGGATACCGCGCCGCTGCTCACGCGGCTGCTGGATGCCGCGCCCGGGCTGCGCATTCTGGTGACATCGCGTATCGCGCTGAACCTGCGGCATGAATGGGTGCGCGAGGTCAAAGGCCTGCCGTATGATGACGATGACGGAGAGGCGCAGCAGCTTTTCCTTGAACGGGCGCGTCTGAGCGGTTATCCGCTGACGGATCAGTCTCTGAAAACGGTACGGTATATCTGCCAGATGGTGGAAGGGATGCCGCTGGCGATTGAACTGGCCGCAAGCTGGCTGCGGACGCTGCCGATTGAAACTATTGCGCATGAAATTGAAACCGGTCTGGATCTGTTGAAAGCCCGTGACCGCGACTGGGAAGACCGTCATCGCAGCATCCGCACGGTGTTTGATGCGTCGTGGAAGATGCTGACGCCGGAACAGCGGCAGGTCATGCAGTATTACAGCCTGTTTCGCGGTGGGGCCACCGCCGAGGCGCTGCGTGATGTCACCGGAACCAGTGTTGATATGCTGGCGGATCTGGTCGATCAGTCGATGCTGCGGAAGGATGCAAACGGGCGTTATCAGGTCAATGAACTGCTGCGCCAGTATGCTTTTGAGCAGCTTGAGGCCAGCCCGGACTATGAAGACGGGATCTCGCAGTTTATCGCTTACTTCCTGATGCGGTTTATGCCACAGCTTGAACCACAGATCAAGGATCACCGTCATCTCGACGCGATGCGGCGGATTGATGCCGACTTTCATAATGTGGCGGCGGCATGGAATTACGGCCTTCAGCGCGAAGATCTGACGGCGCTGGATGCCGCGCTGGAGAGCGTGCATTTTTATACCGAGATCCGGGAACGCACGCTGGAAGGTAATACCATGCTGCAAAGCGCGGTGGAATGTGCGGCCCGCATTGCACCCGACTCGCGAATGGCGGCCCGTTTTGAAACACGCTGGCTGCGCTTCAAGTTCCTGCGGCTGCCCGTTGAACGGGTAGAACTCTCCGAGCTGGTGGCGAAAGTTGATCGTCCGCTGGCGATCTTCGAGCGCAGTGGTGATGTGTGGGAGCAGGCTTTTACGCTCTATCTGCGGGGGATCGCATTCAGCCCCATTCCCTATACCGCGGCAACCCGCACTGAAGATGAGGCGATCCAGTGTTTTGATCGTGCGGCGCAGTTGTTTCAGCAGGTTGGAGATGATTTCTATACCGCTGAAGCCCTGACATGGAGCGGCTGCCGGATTGATTTAGTGGAGGGTGTTGAACGATTACAGCAGGCGCTGGCCCTTCAGCACAAGATCGGCGAACCTAATACGACCGCGTGGATTCTGTGCAATCTGGCGGGCATCCTGTTGTCACTGGAACGCTATGATGAAGCGGCGGACTATCTTCAACAGGCACAGAAGGTGATGCAGACGGTCGGCAGCCTGAAAGGGCTGATGGCGATCGGGCTGCTGAATATCCAACTGATGTTCCAGCGCGATGAGCTTCTCAGGATTCCGGGTGAACTTGAGGCCCTGATCAGCCGGGTGGATGATCGCTATCCGCAGGGGATGAAGGCGCTGCTGGGTGTGCGGGCGTTCCTGAAATCGGTGTTATATAACGACTATGCGGCGGCGCTGCGTGATGCCCAGGAGGCACATCGCATTCAGGCTGAACTGGTCCCAATGCATAGCAGCGGTGTATGGTGGGGCATCGCGACCACGCTGTGCAGTAACGGGGATTTCAAAGGCTATCGAGAATTTTTCCACTCGATCTGGGAGTCGAAGTGGATTTTCTCTGATAGTGTGAGTATCTGGCTGTTGTGCGAAGCGCTGGCGCTGACCCATGAAGGTCAGTATCAGCAGGCGGCGGAGATTCTGGGCGCGGTCGATGCGGGGGTGGAAACCGTCCATCACTGGTATGCCAACTGGCAGATGGTCGATGCCATGCGTGAGACCTTAGCGCAGAAGCTGGGCAGCCGGACATTCGATGAGGCAATCGATGCTGGCAGCCGTCATCCCGGCTCACATTACATTCAGCAGATCGTCCAACCCATGATGCTGACCCGGCAGGATGAAGTCAATCGTCAGCTTACGGACCCACTGACCGAGCGTGAACGTCAGGTGCTGGATCTGATGGTGCAGGGACTAAGCAATAACGAAATCGCCGATCAACTGGTGATTGCTGTTGAAACTGTGAAGGTCCATGCCCGTAACATCTACGGCAAACTGGGAGTCAGTGGGCGTGGGCGGGCGGCGGACGCGGCGCGTCAGCTTGGCCTGATCTAACCCTGACGCAGGGAAGGGATTACGGCGAGTTAGCGATGAAATACCTCTTTTCATACCCCTGAATACCCCTTGAGGGTGATGTGTCGGTATGGGTGGAAATCGTACTATGGAGACAGGTCAAACAACGACATCCATACCGACGCATGAAAGAAAAGGGGAACGGTCATGAACTGGTTACGCAAAATCTCTGAACAGGCTGATCAGATGGTGGGTACGCTGGATGCGACGCTTCAGCAGCCGGTGACAGATACCATGGTCTTCAAGCCGCTGCATCAGGCCGATCTCTCTGGAACTAATGGATTGACATCTGCTGTGCCGGGAAATCTGACTGAACCCTGTGCAGATCCGTGTGCGCCATCGGGCGGTGAACCTGTGCATCAGGACGAGCCTGTGCATCGCGACGAAACCCGACCAGCCTACACACCCCGCTTGCAGCCTGTTTAAAGCCAGTGTGATGCGACACGAAATCACACCATCATATCTGTATCCATTACGGCCAGCCTCTCCGCTGGCCGTTTTGATTCGATGGTGTGCAACAATGTGTCTGGAATCGGCGTATTCGTCTATACTGATGACTCTCCGGCGTGATGGGCAAGGCAGGGATACGAAGATGAGACCGTTTAGCGAAATGGATGATCTTGAAGAACGGGTGGATGCCCATGTGCGGCGACAGAAGCGGATCACGCGGTATGTCTTTCTGGGTGTCAATGCACTGCTGTTTTTCATCTTTGCCTTTATCAGTATGATGCTTGTCGTCAATACACCGGAACTGGCATCCCTGAGTGAAAATGCACGGGACGCCCTTATCGCCAGCGGTGTGCTGCTGACGACAGGGTGGGCGATGAGTATCTTTTTTCAGATGATGATAGCCATTTTCGACTCCGGGATGGCCGATGCATCAATGCGCAGGCAGGCGTTGACGCATATCATGGCTGATCAGATGCTGGAATCGAGCCGACGCTACCGCGAAAAGCCAAAACGTGCCGGTGACGCTGATGAGGTTGGGCGGATGGTGCTGGGCGAAGATGGCGAACTGATCGATCCTGAAGACAGCCAACGTGATGCTGATCATCTGATGGAAGAATATTACAATCAGCAGGAACAGCGTCGGCAGAGGCGCTGAGTGCAGGTTGGCTGACTGGCTGATCGGGTAATATCCCCTGTGGCTGGTCAGTCTGATACATATATCAGACGAGCGAAAGCAGAGTAAACCTGTATGTCGGACATCGACATTGATTCCCTTGAAGTGACCAACAATACCACTGAAAACCGGTTTGAAATCCAGCTTGACGGCAGTGATATTGCCCTGATCCAGTATATGATTCATGGGCCGAATATGATCATCCATCACACTGAAGTCCCTCCGGCCTATGAGGGCCGTGGCATCGCCGGTAAGCTGGCGAAATATGCGCTGGACTGGGCGAAAAATGAAGGCTACAAGGTGAACCCCCTGTGCCCGTATGTCAAGAGCTACATCAGTCGCCATCGTGAATATCAGGACAACGCCTTTGGATTTTCAGCCGGGTAAATTGGATCAACAGGTGCCTGGTAACAGGTGCTTGACAAAGCCTGAAAGCGCGCTATCCTTAGCGCCCATGATGAACCCGATGAACTCAACGAACCGACGTCCGCGTTTCCAGTATCCCTTTAAGTCAGGTTTACTGTCTTAGCGTGCGCGTCGGCTGAACATCCCGTTCAACCGATTAACGAGACCCCGAACCTGCTTCGGGGTCTTTTTTGTAACCCATCACCGGATGAGGAGCATTCTGAATTATGAGCACTGAAGCAACAACTGACGCAGCCGCCAGCGCTGGTACGGCACAGAAGCAGAAAGTCCAAAAAGTTGTTCTGGCGTACAGCGGCGGTCTGGATACATCGGTTATTGTTCCGTGGCTGCGCGAGAATTACGACGACTGTGAAGTGATCTGCTTCTGCGCGGATCTGGGGCAGGAAGAAGAACTGGAAGGCCTTGAAGAGAAGGCTCTGAAATCCGGTGCAAGCAAGCTGTATATCCGCGACCTGCGTGATGAATTCCTGCGCGATTTCATCTTCCCGACCCTTCAGGCGGGGGCGGTCTATGAGCGTGACTATCTGCTGGGGACGTCATTTGCCCGTCCGCTGATCGCCAAGCATCTGGTGGAGATCGCCGAAATCGAAGGGGCGGATGCCATCGCCCACGGCTGCACGGGTAAGGGCAATGATCAGGTGCGGTTCGAGCTGACCGTGATGGCGCTCAATCCCAAGCTGAAGGTGATCGC
>CAYNDH010000005.1:0-67675 GCA_964395665.1 uncultured Anaerolineaceae bacterium | reverse complement strand
TGATTGTGACTGAACGGCACTGAAACCCGAAGATTGAATCAAAAAGGCTGATCCGGCGCCGGGATCAGCCTTTTTGTCGTGCTGAAGATGGGGATCGTTACAGATCAGTATCCGGTCGGGACCATCGCACGGTGACGCTGGACGATGGCGCTAAGCTGGTACAGGAAGCCGTCAATGTCCTGCGGTGTGGTGTTTTTGCCGATGACGAAGCGCACCTGTCCGATCAGGCGGTCGGTTTCGACGCCCATCGCGATCAGGACGTGGCTGGGTTCCTGCTGGCCGGTGGTGCAGGCACTGCCACCGCTGGCCCCATAACCCATCTCATTGAGGTCAAGCAGGATCGAGTCCCCATTCAGGCCGCGCATGGCGAAGCTGGTATGCCCCGGAAGCCGCTCGGTCGGGTGGCCAGTGAGCTGTGCTTCAGGGATGATCTCCAGAATGCGGCGAATCAGATCATCACGCATGGGGATGAGCTTTTCGACCACTGCCGGACGCTCGTTCTCGGCGATCCGCAGTGCGGCGGTCAATCCCATGATCAACGGGATCGGCTCGGTCCCTGAACGGCGGTGGAACTGCTGGCCGCCGCCAAGAATCTCGGCATGGATCGGCAGCGCCCGCCGCGCATACAGCACGCCGATGCCCTTTGGTCCGTAAAACTTATGGGCTGACAGGGTGAGCATATCGACATTCAAAGCCTTGACATCGATCGGCAGCAGCCCGGGGGCCTGCACTGCATCGACATGGAAGCGGATGCGGCGCTTCTTGAGTTCCGCGCCGATTTCGGCAATTGGATTGATCGTGCCGACCTCATTGTTGGCGTAAATCACGCTGGCGAGTACGGTATCCGGGCGGATGGCGTCAAGGACGGCCTGCACGGATACCTGACCATACTGATCGACCGGGACGAAGGTGACATCGGCAATATTGCGCTCGTGAAGATCCTTTGCGACGTCCAGCACGGCGTGATGTTCCGCGTTGGTGGTGATAAAGTGCGTACCGCCCCCACGCGCTCGGACGGCCTCAAGCACGCCCTTGATGGCGAGATTGTCGCTTTCGGTGCCGCCGCTGGTGAAAATCACCTCTGCGGCGTCGCAGTTCAGGATATCGGCGATTTCCTGTCGGGCGGCGTTTAAGGCATCCGCTGCGGCTTTACCAGCGGAGTGCAGGCTGGAAGCATTGCCGAAGTGGGTGGTCCAGTAGGGCTGCATGGCTTCAACCACCCGTGGATCGGTGGGCGTTGTTGCACTGTGATCGAGATAGACAAAGTCAGACATTGTTGTCTCCTTACATGTTTGTGTTACATGCTTGTGAATGCGGGTCAGCGCACCATCACACCGACCGGGATTTCGATAGGCGCGTCGGTGCGGTAGTGTGTGCCACGGCTGATGCGGTTGCGGCGGGCCGAGAAGGTCACGATACGGGCCGCCTGTATGGCGTTGCGCAGCCCGATCAGACCGTCATTGAGCCGGTTCTGGCGGTAAAACTCTTCGATTTCGTGGAACAGATGGCGCAGTTCGCGGTCGGCACGGTCAAGGCGCTTTTCCGACCGGACAAGGCCGACGTAATGCCACATGATATTGCGAATGGTGGACATATCCCCTTCGAGCAGGGCAGGGTCCGGTTCACCGTCACCAGCATGAATCCACGGCGGGATACGGTCGATGCGGGTAGGCTCGCGTCGATTTTGCATGATATAGCGTGCGGCGCGATCTCCCCAGACGAGGCCTTCCAGCAGGCTGGTAGATGCCAGACGGTTTGCCCCATGCAGGCCGGTGCAGCTTACTTCGCCGACCGCGAACAGGCCCTCAAAATCGGTTCTGGCCCATTCGTCCACCAGCACGCCACCGCAGAAGTAATGCGCCGCCGGGACGACGGGGATCGGCTGTGTGGTCGGGTCGATGCCGTAGCGTGTGCAGTTTGCCACCAGCACTGGAAAGCGGTCTCGGATGAAGGAGGCAGGGTGTTTGCTGGCGATGTCGAGATAGACGTGCTCGTAACCGTTTTCCAGCAGCTCCATGTGAATGGCGCGGGCGACGACATCACGCGGGGCCAGTTCTTTCCATTCCGGCGCATATTTCGCCATGAACGGTTCGCCATCAGGTGTCAGCAGGACAGCACCTTCGCCGCGCACTGCTTCGGAGATCAGCAGGTTGGGGGCGCCACGGACGCTCATGGCTGTGGGATGAAACTGGACGTATTCGGCATTAATCACGCGGACATTAGCACGCCATGCCATCGCAAGGCCGTCACCGCGTGAGCCACGGGGGTTGGTGGTATTGCGATAAATCTGCCCCAGTCCGCCAGTTGCGAGAATGGTCTGCCCCGCAATGACGCGGTAGATGTCGCCCTGATCACGGTCAAAGACATAAGCCCCCTGACAGGTCATACGTTCGTAGACATCGAGTGGATCGAGTGAATGATGCGGGAAGGTAATCAGGTCAACGGCGGTGTGATGCGTCAGCAGTGTGACATTGGGGCGGGTGGCAAGGGTGGAGATCAGGCTGCGTTCGATGGCGTCGCCTGTGGCATCTCCAACATGGATGATGCGACGGGTGCTGTGGGCGGCTTCCAGCCCGAAGATCAGCTCATCATCTTCGCCACGGTCGAATCTGACGCCGCAGCGATCAATCAGCACTTCTTCTACAAGGCGCGGGCCTTCTTCCGCAAGGATACGTGCTGCCTTTGGTGAACTCAGGCCAGCCCCGGCGCGCAGGATGTCTTCAACCAGCAGATCGGGGGAGTCCTGAAGGCCGCGTGTGACGATGCCGCCCTGCGCCCATCCAGTGCTGCTATTACTGGGATCTGAGGCGCGGGTGATAATCGTGACGTGATAATCGGGATCATCACTAAGCTTGAGCGCGGCGGATGCGCCTGCGATACCACAGCCGATAATGAGCGTGTCTGTCTGGATGTCATTCATATTGTCCAAAGCTCAATCTGTATGAAGTTAAATACTTTTGTGAACGTTCAAGAAACCATTTGAATATTCTGAAAACGGTTCTGAATTTTATAGAACCGCCGGATACGCTGATGCAGTTTTAGAATTAAATACGGAGAAACCGGGCGACCACGCAGGGTCGCCCCTGCAGCAGTATTGTTCCCGGAAAATGATCTCCGTCCTAATTTGTGAAAGATCATCAGCGTGTTCCTGCAATAGCTTCTAAGGCATCAACTATATACGAAAAAAGGGCGATTCTAAACCGCCCTTTACTTCCGGTATGATGCGCGGCTGATCCTGACAGCGTCCGCCTTGCGGCTATCGGGGGATGCTTAACATCCGGTCCAGCGCGAGTTTGGCATTTTCACGGATTCTGGTCGGCACTTCGATCTGATTGATCACGCGGCCTTCCATCAGGTTCTCAAGCACGTTGGCAACATCAATCGGGCTGATGCGATACATCGTGCTGCACAGACATGCGAACGGTGACAGCAGCGTGATGAATTTATCAGGATGTGCTTCCTTCAGGCGGTTGACCATGTGCATTTCAGTGCCAATGGCCCACTTGCTGCCTGCGGGTGCATTCTCGACTGTCTTGATGATGTATGAGGTTGAACCGACATAATCGGCCCTGTTGACGACTTCCATCATGCATTCGGGGTGGACCAGAATGTTGATATCCGGGTGCGTGTTGCGCCACAGGTCGATATGCTCCGGACGGAACTGCTGATGCACGCTGCAATGCCCCTGCCAGAGGATGATGCGTGCATTGCGGATCTGGTCAACCGTCAGGCCGCCAAAGGGCTTGAACGGGTTCCAGAGCACCATCTGATCCAGCGGGATGTCCATCGCCTTACCGGTGTTGCGTCCGAGATGCTGGTCCGGGAAGAAGAAGACCTTCTCACGGCGCTCAAAGGCCCAGTTGAGTGCGCCTTCGGCATTGGATGATGTACAGACGGTGCCCCCGTGCTCACCGACAAAGGCTTTCAGGTTGGCCGCGCTGTTCATGTAGGTAATCGGCATGATGATCTCTTCCGGATCAGTGCCGAAGATGTCTTCCAGTTCTGCCCACGCGGTCAGCACCTGTTCGAGATTCGCCATATCGGCCATGCTGCATCCGGCCTTCATGTTGGGCAGGATGACAACCTGATCTTCACGCCCAAGGATGTCCGCGCTTTCGGCCATGAAGTGGACACCGGCAAAGACGATATACTTCGCGCTGACCTGTGCGCCTTCCTTGCTGAGCTGATAACTGTCGCCAAGGAAGTCGGCAAACTGCACGACTTCGTCACGCTGATAATGGTGACCCAGAATCACGACATCATCGCCAAGCAGCGGGCGGATACGATTGATACGCTCGATGGCCTTAGCTTCCTGCTCGATGAGTGTCGCACGTTTTTCGTCTGCGGCAGTATCGTTTGTGGCGATCGTGTCGCTATTGATCATGATATCCATGTGTTGTCCCTCAAAAAACTTATGAACTGACCTGCGCTTTAGAGAGGCGCATCGATAAATCGAGTGCCGGTGCAGAGTGTGTCAGTGCGCCGACGCTGATATAATCCACACCGGTTGCGGCGACTGCGCCGACCCGGTCTAATGTCATATTACCAGATGCTTCCAGCGGAACCCGTCCGTTCGCCAGCGCAGCGGCGTTACGCATTTCGTCCAGAGACATGTTATCTAATAGAACGCGTGAGATCGGAAAGTCTAACGCCGTTCGCAGTTCACTCTCATTTTTCACCTCAACGATAATCGGCAGCGGCTGATCTTTTACATCATCCAGTGCTGCCCGTATCGCCTCTCGTACTCCACCGGCGGCATCAATATGGTTATCTTTAATTAACACCATATCATACAAACCAGTGCGGTGATTTTCCCCACCACCCATCCTGACCGCATATTTCTCCAGCAAACGGTAGCCCGGAGTCGTCTTGCGTGTATCCAGTATACGACCTTTGCCACCAGCAGTCGCTATAGCTTCGACAAAGCGGGCTGTCAGGGTGGCGATCCCGCTGAGGCGCTGGAGGAAGTTAAGCGCTGTGCGTTCGCCCGCCAGCACATCCCGGGCCGGGCCGTTGACTTCACAGACGACGGTGCCCGATTCAACCGCATCGCCATCGCTGATGAAGTGCCGGACCTCTACCGCAGGCGAGAGCATCCGGTAGACCTCATCCACAAGGGGCAGCCCGGCGATGACTCCGGCAGCCTTGGCGGTGATGCGTCCGGTAATCCGGCTGTCAGCGGGAAGGGTCGCCTTTGAGGTCACATCGCCGCGCTCACCCAGATCTTCATTGAGCGCAAGCTTGATCAGCGTGCGAGCCGTTTCGTCAATGAGCAAGAATTCAGTCCTGTCGTGTATGCATATCAGCCAATAAATGTCAGCTAATTTCCGTAATATCCAACTTGGAGAAAAACAGCATTTCCGTGTAACATTCCACTTATCATTCTAGCGTACTTGTGTAAGAACTGCTTTAGAGCGCGACGGGTGGTCGGATGTGAGCTGTATACAGGCCCAAAAACCCGCGCTGGTGGCATTTCTACGAATTTGACTCTCCACTGACGATTAATCCAGTGTGAAATACTGTGTAGAGTAACGTATGGTATGACCTGTGCTGCCGATCAGGTTGAGTACTGACAAGGTGCTGGCATAAATGACAGATGAAGCCATTCTGCTGGATGAACAGGCCCGGCGTAAACTCGATCAGCTTATGCTGGTCGCGACGCGGATACGTGCCGGGGCGATCAAGGGGGAACGCCGCTCGATCAAGCGCGGGACGAGTATCGAGTTTGCGGATTATCGCAATTACACCGCCGGAGATGACCTGCGCCGGATGGACTGGAATCTGTATGCCCGGCTGGATCGTCCCTATGTCAAACTGCTGGAAGATGAAGAAGATCTGGCGGTTCATATGATCCTTGATGCCTCTGCCAGTATGAACTGGGGCGCGGAACTGTCGCCGGATCATCACAAGATGCTGTTTGCGAAGCGATTATTCGCCGGATTGGGCTATATCGCGCTTTCGACCAATGACCGGCTGATGATGAGCGCATTTTCAAACGGACAGGCTGAAACCTTCGGGCCAGTCCGTGGGCAGGCACGCAGTGTACAGATGCTGAGGTATGCACACGGCATCAAACCGCAGGGTGTGACCGATCTTAATCAGATGCTGCGTGATTATGCCCTGCGTGCAGGGCGCCCGGGATTGTGTTTTATCATCAGCGATATGTTTTCGCCGACTGGTTATCTGGAAGGTGTCAACGCGCTGGTGGGGAAGGGCTGCGAAGTCGTCCTGATCCATGTGCTGGCCCCGGATGAGGTCACACCGCCGCTGGCAGGTGACCTGCGGCTGATTGACATCGAGACCGGGGTGGCGCAGGAAGTCAGCGTGGATGCGACGATGCGCGATCTGTATATCCGCCGGGTTGAAGCGTGGCGGGATGATATCCGCAGTGAATGTACGCGGCGGGGGGTACATTATCTTCCGCTGGTGACGGATATGCTGTGGGAAAAAGCGATTCTGTATGACCTGCGGCGGATCGGTGTCGTGAAATAGGCTGTTGAATATTCTGTCCTGACAGGCAGGCAATATCCCTGATAGCAGGAGATTTCCTGATAGCAGGAGGTTTCCTGACAGACAGGATTGTAAATCGTAAAGGCGTAGTAAGGAAAAGCGGTCTATGAAGACGATCACAATGAAGTTTGGCGGTACGTCGGTCGGCAGTGTTGAATCGATCAGGAATGTGATTTATATCACTAATCGCGAACTTGAGCGCGGTAATCGCGTGATTCTGACGGTTTCTGCAATGGCGGGCGTGACCGATATCCTGCTGTCTTCGATCCAGCTTGCGCTTGATGGTGATCGCTGGGGCTACCTGTCCATTGCTGAAAAGCTGCGGGATAAGCATCAGGAAGCGATCAACAGCCTGGTGTCAGCAGGGGTAAATCGAGACAGGATCACGCGGAATATCGGGAAGCTGATCGACGAGTTCATTGAATTGTGTCAGGCGATTAACGTACTGGGTGAGGTGACGCCACGCATCCGTGATGCGGTTACGGCATTTGGTGAGAAGATGAGCGCTCGGCTGGTGGCGATGGCGCTGCTGGATCAGGGTGTCGATGCCCGGCCTGTTGATGCCAGTGAAGTCGTGGTCACCGATGAGAACCATCAGAACGCCGCCCCGATCTGGGAACTGACGGAGCCGAATATCCGCAATACGATCTTCCCGCTGATTGAAAGTGGTGTCGTCCCGGTGGTGACCGGCTTTATCGGTGCGACGAAAGCAGGCGTGATCACCACGCTCGGTCGCGGTGGTGGCGACTTTAGCGGGGCGATCTTCGCAGCGTACACTGACAGTGACGAACTCATCATCTGGACGGATGTCAACGGCGTGATGACGACTGATCCGCGTGTGGACAAGCGTGCAAGGGTGCTGCCTTATGTCTCGTTTCAGGAAGTTGGCGAGCTGGCATACTATGGCGCGAAGGTCCTGCATCCCAAGACCGTGCAGCCGCTGCTGAATCGTGGTATCCCGCTGTATGTGCGGAATACGTTCAACCCGGATCATCCGGGGACGCTGATCGGGCCGACGCCGCAGCCAAGCTCAACCGTCGTCAAGGCAGTGACGAGTGTGAAGAACGTCAGCATGATCACCATCGCCGGACGCGGTATGATAGGCGTTCCGGGGATTGCCGGACGTGCTGGCCTTGCCACTGCAAAGGCGGGGGCGAATATCCTGATGATCTCGCAGTCGTCGTCAGAGCAGAGCATGTGTTTTGTCGTGACTGACGAAAGGGCGCTCAATGCCCGTGATCTCATCCTTCAGGAATTTGACACCGAAATCGCCAACCAGAATATCGAGACCATCGAAGTCTCCGACCGGGTGGTGATTGTGACGGTGGTCGGCTCCGGGATGCGTGGGACGCCGGGTGTGGCTGGCCGCGTGTTTACCGCACTGGGTAACGAGATGATCAATGTGCTGGCGATTGCACAGGGTTCCAGTGAGTGCAGCATCTCGTTCGTGATCGATCAGGACGAGTTGCAGCGGGCGGTCATCGTCCTGCATGATCTGGCACTGGAAGCCGTGCCGGAAGTTTAGCTGTCATATCGAAAGCCAACCCGCATTTCAATCGACTGCTGCGACTGCTGCTGTTATCAGGGGATGACCGCAGCAGTTCTGTTCATAGCAGGCCGGTCCGTGTGATCTGCGTTAGACACCCTGCTGGCTGACGGCTTCCTGTAACTTGTACAGATCTTCCAGCAGACCGGGCAGACGCATCTGCCATACATCATTGGCCGGGATTTCGATCGCTGTGCGGGTGGCGGTGACATCATCTCCAAGGCGCTGTGCAAGGGCATCCCGGTTGATTTCCGGCAGGAAGGGCAGACGGACCTGCACAGTGCGATCCCTGACGATAACGGCGGTCGCGCCGACACGCTGTGCCAGCAGTTTGATGCGAATCTGATACAGAAGGCCCTGTACGGCTTTGGGAAGCTGGCCGAAGCGGTCGAGCAGTTCTTCCTCCATCGTCTCGATTTCGTGCTGGTTGGTGAGATTGGCGATGCGTCGGTAGATCTGAAGGCGCAGCGAGAGTTCAGGAATCCAGTCCTCTGGCAGATAGGCGGGCAGCGGCAGTTCGAGAATAATGCTCTGCGTGGCCGAAACCGCAGCCGGGGCATCGCTGGTTGTGCCTTTGAGTTCCTGCACGGCCTGATTCAGCATCTGGGTATAGAGGTTGAGGCCGACGGCGGCGACGTGACCAGTCTGACGGGTGCTGAGGATGTCCCCTGCGCCGCGAATCTCAAGGTCGCGCATGGCGATCTGATAACCGGCCCCCAGACTGGTATGCTCGGCGAGTGTCTCCAGACGGGCGCGGGCTTCTTCCGTCAGGGTGGTACGCGGATGATAGAAGAAGTAGCCATAAGCCTGCTGCGCACCGCGTCCTACACGCCCCCGGATCTGATACAACTGTGACAGGCCGAACCAGTCGGCGCGGTCGACAATCAGGGTGTTGGCATTGGGGATGTCGATGCCGTTCTCGATAATCGACGTCGAGAGCAGGATGTCGTATTCGCCGCGAGAGAAGGCGGCCATCACCCCCTGAAGCTGGCGTTCGTTCATCTGGCCGTGAGCGGTGATAATGCGCGCTTCCGGGACGATTTCCTCAATTCTTTCGCGAAGCTGGTCAAGGGTGCGAATGCGGTTATGCAGGATGAAAATCTGGCCGCCGCGTTCGATCTCACGATTGATGGCCTGCTGCACCAGATGTTCATCAAATGGGCCGACATGGGTGACGATCGGCAGCCGTTCTTCCGGTGGAGTCTCGATCATGCTGATGTCACGCACACCGGCAAGGCTCATATACAGGGTGCGCGGGATCGGTGTTGCGGTCAGCGTCAGGACATCGACCTGCGTGCGAAGCTTCTTGAAATGTTCTTTCTGCCTGACACCGAAACGCTGTTCTTCGTCGATGATGACGAGTCCGAGATCCTTCAGCCTGACATCGTCTGACAGGATGCGGTGGGTACCGATGATGATGTCGATTTCGCCGCTGGCGAGACGCGGCAGCACTTCTTCCTGTGCGGCCTTGCTCTTGAAGCGCGAAAGATGTTCGACCACAACTGGGAATGGGGCGAGCCGGTTGCTGAAGGTCTCGTAATGCTGCTGGGCAAGGATCGTCGTGGGGACCAGCACGGCGACCTGTTTGCCATCATTGATGGCTTTGAACGCCGCCCGGAGCGCAACTTCGGTTTTGCCGTAGCCGACATCACCGCAGATCAGGCGGTCCATGGGGGTGACGCGCTCCATATCGGCCTTGACTTCACGCACGGCGCGAAGCTGATCATCCGTTTCGACATACGGGAAGGATGCTTCCAGTTCGCGCTGCCAGTGATTGTCATCACTGAAGGCATGGCCCTGCGCCTGCTCACGCTCGATATAGAGCTTCAGCAGCTCTTCGGCCTCTTCCTGTACGGCCTTGTTCGCCCGGCTGCGCGCCTTCGACCATTCCGGCTGACCGAGTCGGCTGAGTGACGGCGGGCTATCGTCCACGCCGACATAACGCGAGACACGGTCAGCCTGATGGATCGGGACGAACACGGTATCATTACTGGCGTATTCAATGACGACGTACTGACGCTCGTTGCCGTCGATAGTGCGGCGTCCCATCCCGGCGAAACGGCCAATCCCATAATCGACATGGACGACGTAATCGCCTTCCTGCCAGTCGGAGAAGTCTGCTTCGGGCAGTTTGGCCGGACGTGCACCCTTACGGCGGCGCGGTTCTGAACGTTCCCAGCCAAACAACTCGGCATCGGAGATGAGGCGCGTTTCGCCGTTGTCGAGATGAAGCGTCCAGCCTTCCTGAATCGTGCCGGTGACGATCTGTGAGGTCCCGGCAAGCGGTTTGTCCTCAAGCGCGTTCAGAATCGGGACGTAACCGTAAGCATCCTGCTCGCTCCACAGCTCGTTCAGGCGGGCGGTCTGCTCACTGACGACGACTGCACGTCCACCTTTGCGCGTCAGGGTGCGGACCTGGGTAAGCGCCGTCTTGAGCTGTCCGCCATAGCGTCCGCCAGGTGTGAAGAGGGCGGTGCGTTCTTCAGATGCGCTGGAAAGGGTGAACGTGCGGCGCTGGCGCAGTTCTTTCTCAAGCGCTTCCCATGTGAAATAGGGGACAGCGCCATGATCCGGGATGATCCCGGCGTCGATCTGTTCCTGACGGTTGCGCTCGGCATTCTGCTCGACTTCAAGGATGCTGTCGCGCAGTTCTTCCCAGTCGTCGATCAGGATAAGCGCATCCTGCGGAGCGTAGTCGAGCAGGCTGGCAGGATGCGTGTAGAGATAGGGCAGATAAAATTCGGCGACCGGAAAAATACTGTTGTTAGTCAGTGAGTTTTGATCACGCGCCAGATCGCTTTCCGGTGGGACAGCGCTGAACCAGTCCGTGAGCAGCGCTGCGGCTTCCGTCATACGTGAAGGCATTGCTTCACGTGCAGGTGTGATGCCGATGCTGTCCAGCCGACCTTCGGAGCGCTGCGTCGCCGGATCAAAGGGACGCAGCGAGTCGATCTCATCATCGAAGAAGTCGATGCGGATCGGGCTGCGCGATGCGGTGGGGAAAATATCCACCAGTCCACCACGGCGGCTGAACGTCCCCGGCTGGATGACAATGCTGGCGGGTTCATAGCCGATGGCGACAAGATCCTGAAGCAGGCGATTCAGTGCAACCTGCTGGCCGACCTTCAGATGCAGCGATGCCTTGCGGAACTGATTGATCGGCAGGGTGGGCTGCATCAGGCCACGGGCGGCACTGACGACGGCCAGCGGCCCGGTCGAAGGTTCATCAGCGGGTGGCAGCAGGGCGCACAGCACTTCCAGCCGACTGCGGGTGGCAAGTTCGCCCCATGGGGTGCGCTCGTAGAACTGGCCGACTGGCTCACCAAAGCGCAGTACAGGCTGGGTTGTGCCTAACCAGACAGGAAGCTGTTCGGCGACATTATAGGCGCGCTTGATGCGTCCGGTGAGATAAAGTACCGGAGCGCCCCAGTCCTGCGTCAGCGCGGCGGCGACATAAGGCCGTGCTGCGCGGATGACATTCAGCGATGTCAGATCACCCCCGCGCATCTGCTGAAGCAGTTCCTGCCAGGTGCGGCTGTCACGAAAGAGGTCGTTTAACCCTTTAAGATGCATCATGATCGTTATACTGGCTCACTGTGGAACGTAAATGAGACGAGTTTAGAGGCGGTTGATGAGTATCCACTACAGACAGAATAGATTTTCAGTGAAGAACGGACGCCCTGATGCGCTGGTCACATCATGATGCGTCAGGACAGGCGCAGGGCTGGCTTTGATACAGGGCGACCGCTGCGAATATCGAGCACCTGAAATTCCAGCGTCGGGACATCCAGCACGGCGCAGGTGGACTGATCCTCAAAGCGGTTCTGATAAACTGCACCGGGATTCAGGATCAGGCGATCGCGATAGTGGATGACCATCGGCTCATGGGTGTGCCCGATGACGATGATCTCCGCATCACCGGCCTGATCGACGAACTGATCGAGCAGGGTGCGTCCGCTGTAAGAGAAGACATGGATGCCATTATGCCACGGAGTCGCATGAATGAGCAGAAGCGTTTTGTCTGCAAATTGAGCGGTGTGTGAAAAGGGCAGGGCTTCCAGATAATCAATGCTCTGTGGCGTGAAAGCGGGATCATGGCGACCACGGCGAACCGCATTGGCCTTGTCAGAGTCGTGATTGCCCTGCACGCAGGTGATGCGGTGCGTGTGCAGGGTATTGATCACGGCTTCGGGCTGGTCGGCCCCATCGACCAGATCACCGGCGCACAGGATGCTGCTTACACTGTGCTGCTGGAGCAGATCGAGCGCCTGCTGAAGCCGTGCGGCGTCCCCGTGAATGTCGGAAATCAGCCCGACTCGCGTCATGGTCAGTTCCCGTCGCCGCTGGTGATACTGGTGTCGCTGGTTATACCCTGCTCGGCAGGTGCGGTCCGGATCTCTTCCGCTAATAGCAGGGTGAATTTGAAGCGTCCGCCGCCGTTGCCGGTGGTATTGCTTTCCGCCCAGACACGGCCCCCATGTGCGGTGATGATGTGCTTACAGATCGCGAGTCCCAGGCCGGTACCCTCTCCAGCGGAGCGTGAATTGTCCACCTGATAGAAGCGCTCGAAGATACGCTCGACCTGATCTTCAGGGACGCCGGGGCCATTATCATAAATGCTGACGACTGCCTCATCCCCCTGTTTTTCGGTCGTCACGGTGAGCGTGCCGCCGGTCGGTGACCACTTCATGGCGTTGTGCAGCAGATTGACGATCACACGCTGAATCAGATCGCGGTCACACAGGACATGGATGTCATCTGCCTGCTGCCTGACCAGTTTCAGGCGCTTGGATTCCATCTGATCTTCGAGACGTGCGGTAGCTTCTTCGGTGATTTCCCACAGAGGGACATCCACCAGACGGATAATGGACTGACCGGATTCGATCATCGAGAGATCGGCCATCTCCTGCACCAGCCATAAGAGCGTCTCGGTCTCGTGGGCGATGGCGCGCAGTGATGAAATGCTTTCCTTGCGCTTCGGTTTGTCCTGATCGTGGAACAGGCCGTCGATAATCAGCCGGATATTGGCGATAGGCGTCCGCAGCTCGTGCGAGATATTCGCGACCATATCACGGCGGGCGCGGTTGAGGCGGATAAGCTGCGTGATGTCGTGAAGCGCGATCCCGATCCGGGTTATACCGTCGGCGCGGATCATCTGTGTACGGACGAGAAAACTGCGTTCGCCGAAGGTGACCTGCTCTTCAAGGATGTCCTCTTCATTGGCGAGGGCATCCTCAACCATCATCTCAAGGATCGGCGTCTGGGTAATATCGGTTAATGATGCATCCGGCGCGAATGTGCCGATACCGAGTAAGTCCTCGGCGGATTTATTGGTCGCCAGCACTTTGAGATCAGTATCCAGCACGATCAGGCCATCATAGGCGGTGTCGGCCAGCCAGCGGTTTAATTCGGCGGCCTGCTGCTGGGTGGTGATGTGCGCCTGCCACTCGGCAGCGCTGGTAGTGAGGCTCTTTTCGCGCTGCTCGATGGCTTCAAGCTGCTGCTGTGCCGCCTGTAACTGACTTTGCAGCGAGTCGGCACGAGCTTCAGCCTCACGACGCTGTGTCTGAAGCGTGCCTGTGTTGGCGGCCTGCTGCTGTACTTCAAGCAGGGTGCGCTGATGTTCCGCCTTCACACGCTGATGCTCTGCACTCACACGCTGATGTTCCGCACTCATACGCTGATGCTCCGCACTCATACGCTGATAATCGCGATACAGGAAAAACAGAGTCAGCAGTGCGGCTGCTAACCCAAGTATCAGCAGGATGAGAAATGGATCGGGCATTTGTGGCAAACTTCCCGTTATTTCCGGTTACACGGACGATCAATAGGTGCACAGCAGGTGAGCAGATGGCTGGTGAGGCGGATCACCCTGGTTTCAGCCTTCAAAGCGATAGCCGACGCCGCGCACGGTGACAATCCGGCTTGGATTCGAAGGGTCCTCTTCCAGTTTCTCACGCAGCCAGCGAATATGCACATCGACCGTGCGTTTATCGACAAAGTAGTCGTAGCCCCAGACTTTGGTGAGGATGAGGTCACGAGAGAGGACGGCGTTACGATTCCGCATCAGTTCAGAGAGCAGATCAAATTCCTTGTTGCTGAGTTTGATTTCCTCATCGTCTTTAAAAACACGACGGGAGGTCATATTGATACGCAGATCATTGGAAACCAGCTCATCCTGCTGGAGTGTCATGCGGCCCGGTACTCGGCGCATTACAGCGCGCACGCGTGCAAGGAATTCGCCCAGCCCGAATGGTTTGACGATATAATCATCTGCGCCGCTTTCCAGCCCGACGATTTTATCGACTTCAGTGCCGCGTGCGGTCAGCATGATAATCGGGATGTGGGCGGTGGTGGGGTCATGGCGCACCATACGGCAGATGCTTAACCCGTCAAGACCGGGAAGCATAATATCGAGCACGATCAGGTCAGGATTTTCACTGCGGATTTTCTCCAGCCCGACTTCACCGTCACGCGCAGTAATGACGCTGAAGCCTTCTGCCTTGAGCTTATCTGCAAGGTTGTTAATCAGGGTTTCTTCATCCTCAACAACCAGAACTTTCACCATGGCGTCTTCTTCTTTTTTCGTTAACGGCCCAGATTTAAGATTATCGGCCATGATGTGTAAATCCTGTTTAAACTTCTGTGGAAAGCTCTTAACATTATAGTTGAGAAGGCTTAATCGTTCCAGGCGCGCACACTACCCAGGCTTTTTGCCTCACGTGTCCCGTTACGGATCGCCATTGCGACCACATCGGCGGCATAGGTACCGACGACACTGACATCGGCTTCGACGTCACCCGCTGCCAGGGCGAAAAGCGTATCGCCGTCGAACATGGTATGTGCAGGGCGGACGGCAAAGGCGATCCCGTTCTGTGCCATCTGCGCGACCTTATTCGCCTGCTCTTTGGTCAGGCGGGCATTGGTGGCGACGACTCCGATCACGGTATTGGACGCGCCAGCAGGGGCCGGGGGCTTCCAAAGCCGCATCGCTTCGACCACATCCATAAATCCACTGCCGTCAGGTTGACTATCGTCAGGTTGACGAAGGCCAGCGATGATCTGGCCGTTTTCATCCAGTACACTGCCGACAGCATTGACGGCCACTAGCGCGGCGACGATCAATCCATCATCGAACCGCAGGATGGCGCTGCCGATGCCGCCTTTGGTCGCGAGTTCGTTACCGATCATGGCCCCAATACGGCAGCCGGTCCCAGCCCCGACGTTGCCCTGTGGGACGGGATCAGTGCTGGCGGCTTCACAGGCGGCATAGCCCATAGCCGCGTCAGGCCGGATGCCCGGTTCCCCAATCGCAAGGTCCATCAGAATGGCGGCGGGGATAATCGGGACAATGAAGCCCGTGCCGGTCGAGAAGCCGATCTCATGTTCTTCGCACCAGCGCATGACTCCATCGGCGGCGGCGAGTCCGTAGGCGCTTCCGCCAGATAACACGATGGCATTGACCGTCTGGACGAGATGCATCGGGCGGAGAAGATCGGTCTCGCGTGTGCCGGGTGCGCCCCCACGCTGATCGACACCGGCGACGGTGCCTTCAGGGCAGAGGATCACCGTGCAGCCGGTCGCGCCTTCCAGATGGGTGGCATGTCCGACACGGAAGCCGGGGACTGCGGTCAGGGTGCTATTCTCATTAAGTGTCGTATTCGTCCGGTTCATCTGAGTCGTCATCTTGTGGTTCAAAATCCTGCCAGTCATAAAGGGTGTTTTCGTCGCCTTCGGGCAGTTCCTCTGTCAATGTATCGTCTTCTGTAAACAGAATCTGCCAGGCATCCTGATAATCATCAGGGTGGACGAGTACGGAGATCGTCCCCAGATGGATGCCCATTGCTGAGCCGCCCACCGGATAATTGACCAAGGCGGCGATGCCTTCGGACTGAAGGCGTCCGGCGACGATCTGCGCCTCTGGGATATTAGACGCGGTGTAAATGACAATCCATTCGTGCTGAGGGTGATTCCGGCGCGGCTGGAGCATATAAAAGGCGCTTTCTTTAGACCTGAAAGCGCCTGATTATACGTGAGATACCTGATCTACACAGGCATGTCACCAGCCGATGACATGCCTGTGCGGTGTATTGAGATAACGGTGATGCGCTGTGTGTTATACCGCTTCGGCGGTACGCAGGCCGATGGTTTCCTTCAGGAATGCTTTCACGATATGAACCGGGATGGCGAAGCCGACTTCCGGGCCGGTGATCATGGTATTGATCCCGATCAGTTCACCGTCGGCATTGAGCAGTGGTCCGCCGGAGTGACCGGGGCGCAGATGCAGCCCAAGCGCCAGCCACTCGCGGCCTGTCTGGATTTCCGGAAGGTCGCTGCCAAAACCGATCAGCGTACCTGCCGTCAGTGAATGGCGCACGCCCCACGGATGACCAAGTGCCATCACCCACTGACCAACCCGCAGCCGACGCGAGTCCCCAATACGGATGGTGGGCAGGCTGACGCCCGATAGGTCGTCCGGCAGATCGACGGCAAGTGCGGCGATGTCCTGCCGGGTATCCTGTGCCAGTATCTGGGCGGGATAGAGTTCATCATCCCCTGTCAGCAGGACTCGTATCGAGCGCTGCTGAATCACGTGGGTATTGGTCACGATCAGGCCATCGGGATGCCAGATAGTCCCCGCACCGAGACTTCCATCCCGCCCGACAATCCGTACTACACTCTCTCGCGCAGTCTTTGCGATCTGCGCCATCTCGTCGCTGAGAATACCCAAACCCTTCATGCGGATGTGCTGCTCCCTATGTATCGCTGGTCTGACCTATCTCTGCCGCTGACTGTTTAGACTTTCTCGGCAATATTGACTTCGACCTGCTGTAACTGTCCGCCGCGCAGGACGCTGACCGGAACTGGCTTGCCGACGCGGTCCCCATTCAGCAGCGCCAGCAGTTCATCGACATGGCGGATGGACTGGCCGTCCAGCGCGATCAGGATGTCACCGACGAACAGGCCGCCCTGTTCGGCAGGGCTGCCGGTTTCGACCGAGACGATCATCAGGCCGATGTCCTGACCGATTTCATCGGCGACCGATTCCTGCAAACGGATGGACTGCGCCCCGATACCAAGGAAGCCACGGCGCATCCGGCCATGCTCGACCAGAGTCGAGACCACGCGCTGAATGGTGGTGATGGGGACGGTGATACTCGCCCCGCGTGAAATCGCTGAGGTGTTCAGCCCGCGCACAAGGCCGTTTGCATCGACCAGCGGACCGCCGGAGAAGCCAGGATACATGACGACATCGGTCTGGATTGCGCCTTCTGAACGGAGGCCGGAGCCGCCGACAGAAAACTGGAAGCCGGACGGGTCCGCACCCCAGCGGCGACCACGTCCACCGTGACGCCCACCGTGACGTTCATGACGTGCGGCGTGGCGTTCTGCGCGGCGCTGCTGACGGGCGTTCCAGTCCGACTGATGATCATCGGAGGCGTTGCCGCCAATGGCGCTGACGACGCCTAAGGTGGCCTGAACACTGGCGCCGGGGCGTCCGATGGCGAGTACGAGATTGCCCACGCGCAGCCCGTCGCCGCTGTAGGGCAGGGCGATGTCACCGGTAGCGGCACGCAGCACGGCGATGTCAGTATTCGGATCGCGTCCGATCAGTTCTGCGCTGACAGTCTCGCCATTGGGCAGGCCGACCTGAAGGTTTTCGCTGCGCTCCACGATATGATGGGCAGTGACGATGATATTCTCTTCCCAGACAAAGCCAGTAGCCGGAAGGCGGCGGCGTCCTTCTACCCGTACAATCCCTTTCGCGGCATTTTCGACGATGTCGGCCAGTGCCTCTGAAAACTGCTTGAGATTTTCGCTCATGTGATCCATTCCCCTTGAATGTGGATGTAAAGACTTTTCGGTTACGATGCACTTATTGTCGCAGAAGCACGGCGCAGGCACATCCGCTTTGTGGATAGGCTGACCCCCTGCCCATGCGGGTAGGTTGTCGCCCAATAAGCGCCGAGCGGTATGGTACAATGAGGGTAATAACGTGAAAGTTCTGCTTTGCGCCTATCACTGGTTATGAACAGCATGAGGACCCATGATGCGCTCTGTTCGAAAACGCTTGTGGCTTTTGATTCTGCTGCTTCTCATCGCTGGGGGTGTCTCCGCGACGGAAATCATTCAACAGGAAATCTGCACCATCCCGGCTGACCGGGTGGTTGAGGGGAATCTGTATGTCCTGTGCCGTCAACTGACAATTGAAGGCACAGTTGAGGGGAATGTCATCGGGCTGGCCTATCTCGCCGAGATCCGTGGTCGGGTCGATAAGAATGTCTATCTGGCCGGGGGTGAACTCGACATTTTCGGGACGATTGGTGATGATATTCATTTCGCAGGGCTGGTGCTGAATATCGAGTCCAGTGCTGAACTGCTGGACTCGGATATATTCCTGCTGGGCCTTAGTGGAAGCATCCGGGCGGCGACTGAGGTTACCGGACAGGTGGTCGCGCTCGGATACCAGCTTGCCGTTGATGGTCAGGTGGCTGAAGGGATCGAGTTCTGGGGATCGGCACTGAAAATCGCCGGTCAGATCGCTGGTGATGTGGATGCATCGGTTGGGGATGCCACCTCGCAGAATGTCGCCTCTCAACTTGAAACCTTCCTTCTGCCTTTGCAATTGAATATCGCGCTGTTTGATCCAGGGCTGCGTGTAGAAGAACCGGCACAGATTGACGGTGTGCTGACATATCGTGCGCCATCACAGGGCGAGATTCTGGCGGAGCTGGAAAATCCGCCGGTATTCATCCCGAATATCACCAACTCCGCCTTTCTGGAGCTGGTGGAGCAGCAGGATACACAGCGGGCGCTTCAGATTTATGTCAGTCAGGTGATCCGTGAGGTCACGACGCTTGGCCTGTTCGGTCTGCTGGCGCTGCTGCTGATCCCCGGATTTGTCAAACGTCCGATTCGGGCGGTGCGGCGGCAGCCGATTTCCAGCTTTGGTGTAGGGCTTCTGAGCTTCATCCTCTCATTCCCAGTGGTGCTGATTGTGTTGATTCTCAGCCTGCTGGTGATTCTGATACTGGCGCTGCTGCGGCTGGATGGCGTCATCGTCGCCGGTGGCATCATCCTGGGGATTGTGAATATCGGCGGGACGAGTCTGTTTTATTTCATTGCGATTTTCATCTCACGCATGATTATGGCAGTTGCGCTGGGGCGGCTGCTGATCTCTGGCTTTATGCCGCTGAACACGACACGGTCATGGTACATCAGCCTGGGGATTGGTGTGCTGATACTGGCGCTGCTGGCGTCACTGCCGCAGGTGGGATGGGTGGTCAACGCGGTGTCAATTTTCTTCGGCCTGGGGGCGATTATGACCGTGATTCAGGCTGAATTCCGCACCCTGGGGGATGAATCGATGCGGCCCGCGCCGGTCTATTATCCCAGTCAGACGGCATCGACCATTTCGACGGTTGCATCACCTGCGTCCGTTACAGTCAGAATGCCGGTTCCGCTGCTGGAAGAACGTGCCAGCAATCCGGGCATGGATAATCTGCCGTCCGGGTTCGATTATGACTGGCTGGTCGGTGATTAGACGATCGGATCATTGGGGCTGAAGTCATAGCGAGCGCATGACTTATCTCATTATTTACCTTCTTTAGATGAATAACGTGATGAAATTCATTCTCTTAAGTGTATGTTTATACGTAAGATATGATCAGAGCGGGTAAAGGAGCTTTCACACGCAGCGCATGACAAATAACGCACAGACCAGACACATTGCGATCATCGGAGCAGGTATCGCGGGACTTTCTGCCGCGTGGGACCTGTCCCGTGCGGGTCATCGTGTCACGATCTATGAAGCAGGCGGCGAAGTCGGTGGACTGGCAGCAGGCTTCCGTGATACGGACTGGGAATGGAGCCTGGAGAAGTTCTATCATCACTGGTTCGAAACCGATAGTGATCTGCTCACGCTGGCTGAGGAAATTGGCGTGAGGGAAAAGATCTTCTTCCCGCGTCCCAAGACCAGTTACTGGCTGGATAACCGGATTGTCCGCTCCGAAATGACACCGTATTCGGTGATGTTCAAGCTGCCGCTGTCGCTGGTGGCGAAGGTCCGGCTGGCGCTGGCAGGGGCCTATCTGAAATACATTGCACGAGACTGGCGTGGGCTTGAAAAGATCACCGCCCATGAATGGCTTCAGCGTTATATGGGGCAGGAAGTGTACGCCCGGCTGTGGCAGCCGCTGCTGATCGGGAAGTTCAGCAACCTGTACCAGAAAGTCAATATGGCGTGGCTGTGGGCGCGCATCAAGACGCGGTCGCTGCGGCTGGGGACGTATGAAGGCGGATTTCAGGCCTTTGTCAATGATCTGGCTGGCGCGGTTGAAAGACATGGCGTGGAGATCTGCCTGAACAGCCCGGTTGATCAGATCGTGAGAGAAAACGGAAAACTCACGCTGACCGTGCAGGGTGAGCCGAAGGTATTCGATCAGGTACTTAGCACGGTAGGACCGGGGCTGATGCTGCGTATCACTGAAGGGTTGAGCACGACCGAATACGGTCAGAAGGCGGCTCGACTTCAAAGTATTGGCGCGGTTTGTGTCGTCTATGCACTGAAGCAGTCCCTGCTGACGGACGGCACCTACTGGCTCAATCTGCCTGCGACCAGTCCGCAGAAAGATCAGAGCGAATTCCCGTTTCTGGCGTTGGTGGAACACACCAACTGGATGGACAAGGTGCATTATAACGGCGATGTGCTGGTCTACTGTGGCGATTATATCCCGATGGGCCATGAATATCTGACGATGCCGGAAGATGAACTGGCACAGCGTTTCATGGCGGTTCTGCCGCGCTTCAATTCGGACTTCAAGCCGGAATGGGTGCGGAAATTCTGGGTGTTCCGTGCACCTTATGCGCAGCCGGTTCCGGGTGTGAATCACAGCCAGCATGTGCCGGGTATTGAAACGCCGATTGACGGGGTGTACTGGGCCAGCATGAGCCATGTCTACCCGTGGGATCGTGGAACAAATTTTGCTGTTGAAATCGGACGGCGTGCAGCACGTATGATCATGCAGCGTGCGTGATAACAAGCGTCGGCAAGTTCATCACCTGCGAATGCTGTCTGTAACTGAGTGGAAAACAGGTCAATTTGACCATTGCTGTATCATCAATTTCGTTCATGATACCTCCAGTTCGCTGGAATACATCCAGTTCGCTGGAATACCTCCAGTTCGCTGGAAAATTCGGAGCTATTAAACGATGAAAACCATCTGTGTCATTGGTACAGGTTACGTCGGGCTTGTTAACGGGACGTGCTTCGCTGATCTCGGTAATCAGGTGACGACCGTTGATATTGACGAGAATAAAATTCAGAATCTGCGCAACGGCGTGATGCCGATCTATGAACCGGGGCTGGCGGAGATGGTCGAGCGCAATGTGCGTTCTGGCCGCCTGTCTTTTACCACGTCCTATGAAGAAGGGCTGAAGGACGCGGAATTTGTGTTTATCTGCGTTGGTACACCGTCGGGTGTGGATGGTGAAGCCGACCTGAAGTATGTGCGAGTTGCAGCGGAAACTATCGCGAAGACGATGACGCGCCCGCTGGTGATCATCAACAAATCCACCGTGCCGGTGGGTACGGGTGACTTTGTGGCGGATATCGTCCGCAGCAGCCAGCCGACTCCGATTGATTTCGCAGTCGTAAGCTGCCCGGAATTCCTGCGTGAAGGTTCGGCTGTGCTGGACTTTATGGCAACGGATCGCACCGTGCTTGGATCTACGGATGGTAACGCGGCGGAAGCGGTCGCACAGCTTTATCTGCCGCTGCGTGCCCCGATTGTGATGACCGACCTGCGTACGGCTGAAATGATCAAGTATGCATCCAATGCATTCCTTGCTACGCGCATCAGCTTCATCAACGAGATCAGCATTATCTGCGAAAAGCTGGGCGCTGATGTGATCGAGGTGGCGCAGGGTATGGGCTTTGACAAGCGCATCGGCCATCACTTCCTTCAGGCCGGTGTGGGTTATGGCGGAAGCTGCTTCCCGAAAGATGTGAAGGCGCTGGCCCATATGGCACAGACACACGGGATGCACCCACAGCTTCTGCATGCGGTGATGGAAATCAACGAGTATCAGCGCAAGCATGTGATCCTCAAACTGGATGATCTGCTCGGCGATGTCGCAGGCAAGACCATCGGTCTGCTCGGCCTGGCCTTCAAGGAAAATACGGATGACATCCGCGAATCACCAGCGCTGGCGATCGCACAGGTGCTGATTGAACGCGGCGCGGCGGTAAAGGGTTATGACCCGGTGGCGATGGAGAACACCGCCAGCCAGATGCCGGAAATCCAGATGTGCAACGATCCGTATGAAGTCGCACAGGATGTGGATGCGCTGGTTGTGGCGACTCCGTGGAATGAGTTCAAGCAGTTGGATATGGCGAAAGTCCGTGATCTGATGGCCGCGCCGATTCTGCTGGATGGGCGTAACATGTACGATCCGGAGAAGATGACCGGGCTGGGCTTCACCTATCGCGGTGTGGGCCGTGGCTACAATGGCAGCGGTGTGATGAGCGAAGAACGAGTCCACGCATAGAACGATTGTAAACATTTAGCAAAAGAGACATCCCTTGAAGCTTGGGATGTCTCTTTTGATTCCCGCTGTGGTTGATTCCCGCCAGGTCTTGCGCTTTTCATGCCGGACTTAATTTCGCATGTTATCCTCTGCCCGTTTTACACTATGTAACCTCATGCATCGGAAGTAGTGAAGGAAGAACAAGTTGAAGCATTCGCAGTTACCCAAACGGATTACACTGATGATACTGGCGATACTGGCGGCTGTATTGTTCGCAGGTGTTGGCACAGTTTTCGCACAGGATGCGGTCCAGACTGAAGAGCCGACGGAAGAACCATCTGTGGAAGCGACTACAGAAGTCGTTACCCTGCGCGAAACTGCCCCTGATCCGGCGAATGTCGTGCTGGAGCAGGTAGCGAGCGGCTTCAGATCGCCGCTTTATCTGACCTATGCACCGGACGGATCAGGTCGGATCTTCGTCCTTCAGCAGCCGGGGCAGATCTTTATCATGCAGGATGGTGAACAGCTCTCTGCGCCGTTTCTCGATCTCTCCAACCTTGTAAGTCAGGATGTGCTGTCAGGTTATTCGGAGCGCGGGCTGCTTGGGCTGGCATTTCATCCGGATTATGCCGAAAACGGCTATTTTTATGTCAACTACACCAGCCGTGCCACGGGTGCGACCCATGTTTCGCGCTTCAGTGTTGCACCGGATGATCCGAATATCGCCAATGCCGCCAGTGAAGTGCTGTTGATGACCATTGAGCAGCCGTATGCCAATCACAACGGCGGCCAGATGTCCTTTGGGCCGGATGGCTATCTGTATATCTCGGTAGGGGATGGCGGTTCGGCCAATGATCCGCTGGCGACCGGGCAGAATCCATCCGATCTGCTAGGCTCGCTGCTGCGGATTGATGTCGATACCGAAGAGGGCGAAGACCTGTACGCGATCCCTGAAGATAACCCGTCAGCAAGTGATCCGGGTTTCGCGCCGGAAGTATGGGCCTACGGCCTGCGGAATGTGTGGCGCTTCAGCTTTGACCGCGCAACGGGTGACGTGTATATTGCGGATGTCGGCCAGAACCGCTGGGAAGAAATCAATTTTATCGAAGCGGGTACACCCGGCGGGATGAACTTCGGCTGGAATGTGTTTGAAGGCTCGACGCCGTTTGCCGGGGGGACACCGCCGGAAGGCATGATTTACCCGTTTGCCGAGTATCAGCACGGGGAAAATGGCTGCTCGGTGACGGGTGGATATGTTTATCGTGGTGAGCAGGTGAGCGAGCTGGAAGGCGTGTATCTGTTCGGCGATTACTGCTCCGGACGGATATGGGCAAGCTATCGTGATACCGCTGGAAACTGGCAGACCGATGTGTTTATGACCCCGCATATGCAGATCAGTTCTTTCGGGGAAGATGAAGCTGGCGAACTCTATATTGTAGACTACGGTGGCCGCATCTTCCGGTTTGCATCACCCTCATAGAAAATTGCAGTCAAGGCTAGACACCACCATGCGCTTTTGCTATACTTATCAGCGTATGGTGGCTGTAGCTCAGTTGGCAGAGTGTCTGGTTGTGGCCTAGAAGGTCGCGGGTTCGAGCCCCGTCAGCCACCCAAACAAAAAGAAGCGCTCAATCGAGTGCTTCTTTTTTTTGTCTGTTGTCAAAAACAGTCCGATTCGCGACCCGGTTAATGCTTCAGATTAGCGGGGGCGGCGTAGGCTGACCGCTGTACGCCGCAGCCGCCAGCGCAGGCCAATGCGCCCGGTATAGGGGGCGGCATACAGGCTGACGGCTGGCGCTGGTCTGGGTGATGTAACCGGCGCAGTCGTCGCAGCTTCTGGCGTCGCAATCGGTGTTTCCGCGATGGACGCCGGAGAGGTGATTGTTTCCGGTTCAGCCGGTTCAGCCAGCGGCGTCTGTTCAGGGGTTTTATCGACATCATCAACAACTGCGGGGAGCAGCTCACTGGAGTCACTGAACTGCGGCAGATCGATGCGCTGCATTTCCTGTGTTTCGCTTGGTTTCGGAATGCCGAACAGATCAAAGATGCTGATCCGCGCCGTGTCTACTTCACGGGTGTCGATCATGCCTGGGCTGTCGGAAAGGGTGGGCGCATCAGGTATGCTGGATGTGCTGGCAGAAGCTGGCGCGGCCTCATCTTTTGTGACAGGTTCCGGTGCTGGCTGGGTGCTGCCTGCATCCGGTTGCTCAATTGATGACACTGGCTCGACTGTCACCGGTGCAGGGGGCGAACTGTCTGTCTGTGTGGCTTCGGCGGCGACACCCGGACTGAAGTCTTTCGCAGTCTCGGCTGGGGTGGGAATGCCTGCCTGCCCAGAAGCTGAATCCGTCACCGGTTGCTCGAAAGCAGGCGGCATGGAAGCAGGTTCTACGGATGCCTGCTCATCTGGTTCGGTTGTCTCCAACGCTGACGGCGCGGGCACGGCGGGTGTGGATAAGACAGTCGGCGTGGGCGGGCGAAATGCAGCATCATCGTCCGGCTGGTGCGATGTGGTTTGAGCTGGTGCGCCAGGTTCAGCAGGCTGGGCAATCGCCGGATTAGGCCGGGTATCGCCCTCTGCATTGTCGGGTTCGGCGACCTGCGGCATGTTCAGTTGGGTAATCGGATCAGGTGCCGGGATATGATCCGCAGATGATGCTCTGGCCGGCGCTGCGCTGCCTGATGCTGCGGTATCGCCTGTGCCCATGGCTTCGACGTTCGAAGGATGGCGCGGCTGATAATGCGCCCGTGCCTCTACGTCTGGTGCTTCACGGATAAGCGCTTTGGTTTCAAATGCGCCTGATTGAGCGCGATTGGAGAGCAGGCGGTAGAGCTGGCGCAGGCTGTCGACGATCTCCGCTTCCAGTTTGCGACGGGTGCGAAGTGTATCCTGCACACCGCTTAGGAAGCCGGTCGGCTCGTAGGTGAACGTCCACTGCACAATAGTGCCTTCGGGGATTTCCTGAAGGCGCAGCAGCCCTTTGTTGGATGCCAGATTGGTACCATCGACAATGCGGTATTCATAGCCAAGGCGATCATACCAGGCCGTGATCTCAAGGACCTGCTCGCGCCCATTTCTGGAAACGGAACGCCAGCGCGTCCCCTGACCGCTTTTCGCGGTGGAGAGGATCGATACGCCCTGACAGTCAACCTGCCATTGGGGATTCTGTTGTAGATCGCTGACAATAGCCCAGATGCGATCCTGTGTGGCTGGAATCAAAATTCGATTATCAATAAGTGTCATAGTAAGCAAGTACGCAGGTAAGCAGGCAAGTAGGCTAGCAAGCAACCAGGCAAGCTAAGCGATGTTCATAGGGTGCATTTATGTTACACTAACCCTTTCATTGTAGCATCTATTCGATTTACGGCCAAACATGCCTAGTCCCAGTTTTGTTTTCGGTTTTATTTTGTCAACCTTTATCGCTTCCGGCTTCCACCTGGTGTTTGGGGGCGATGCCCGACGACTCGCACTTTTCCTGCTTTCAGGCTGGTTAGGGTTCGCGATTGGTCATGTAATGGGCGCGTTATTTGATGTCGATTATTTTAAAGTTGGCGCTCTGCATTTGCTGACAGCACTTGTTGGAGCATTCGTGGCCTTGATGATCGCACGCGTCATGACTTCAAAGCGCGTGCGGCGCAGAAGCAACCGTAAAGGATGATGCATGTCTGAAGTCGAGACCTATCAACCACCGGCAGCCGAAGAAAAGAAGGGTCTGCCATTTACCCGCTATGCCATGATTGCTGGCGGTGCGGTCATCGGTGTGATTGTCCTGCTGTTCATCGTGAGCTTCGTGTTTGCGATCACCGATGTGCAGGGGGCAGCCGAATTCTTCAGCATGGTGCGTGATGTCTTTATCATCATTCTGATGCTTCAGGGCATTCTGATTGCGTTAGCGCTGGTGGTGCTGGTGATTCAGGTTGCCAACCTTGCCAACCTGCTGCAAAACGAAATCAAACCGGCGCTGAACAATCTACAGGATACGCTGAAAACCGTGAAGGGATCGGCACAGTTCGTCAGCGAGAGTGTCGCGACGCCGCTGGTCAAATTTGGGGGATTCACTGCGGGGGCATCGGTATTTTTGCGTGAGTTGGGTGGCATCCGCCGTGCCGTCCGCCGGTCTACGAAGGATCAGTAAACCATGAAGCGGTCAATAAAGCAGACTAGAAAACAGCAGTTGCGCGAAGGCACGGTGTTGGCCGGATTTTTCTGGGGACTGGTGGCCGGCGGTGTGCTGTCGCTGGTGCGCGGGCCGCGTTTTCGCCCGGTTGATACAGTCAATCAGGTCGCCAGCGGCGTGCAGGCCAAACTGAGTACCTTAGGACCGTCCGATCCAGTGCAGGAAGGGATCGAAGAGGGAAAAGCGGCGGCGCGGCGGCGTCTGGCGGAGCTTGGTCAGCCGCCAGCGATCTAACGGGCGAGATGACAGCGCTACCAGCGATCACCATTTACACGAAATCACGGAATGCTTCTGAAATCTGATCCAGCACATCACCGGCAAGGACGCTCCGCCCGCTGGGGTGGTGTTTGCTGCCGAAATATTCAGCCGCCTTGATACCGGCCAGCCCGTGGACATAAACGGCGGCCTGTGCTGCGTCGAAGGTGTTTAAGCCCTGCGCCAGCATCCCGGCAATCAGGCCGGCCAGCACATCCCCTGTGCCAGCGGTTGCCAGCGCGTCCGTCTTGAAGGGCGACAGGGCGATTCTGCCATCCGGTGCGGCGATGATGGTCATGGCCCCTTTCAGGACCAGCACGACGTTCCACTCCGCAGCTTTAGACCGGGCCAGATCCAGCCGCTGTGTCTGTACTTCTTCCGTCGAAACCTGACTCAATCGGCCCATCTCCGCCGGATGCGGTGTCAGCACGGTTTCAACAGGCAGCAACTTCCACCACTCCTCAATTTTCGAAAGCAGATTCAGCCCGTCAGCATCAATCACGGTGGGCGGCAGCTCGAATGCTGTATCATGCTCGCCTGTGTCGCCTGATGCGGCTGCGGGCAGGCCAAAGCCAATATCCCGCTTTGATTTTCCCGCTTTACGGGTGAAAAGCCGTTTCAGCAGTTCGAGCGTGGTCTGTTCCTGTCCCAAACCCGGACCGATCAGCAGCGATTTATAGCCGTCGATTTCACGCCGGATTGTTTCAGCGGCGTCGGCGCTCAATGCCCCCATATCATGCGCCAGCAGCAGCCATGTGGCTTCCAGCAGATGACCGGCCAGTGCGCCCGCCAGCGGTGCAGGGACACCGACTGTCACCAGCCCGGCCCCGCTGCGATAGGCTGCACGTCCGCACAGCAGTGCTGCACCGGCGTAATTGCCGGAACCAGCGATGACCATCACCTTGCCAAACGTCCCTTTGTGACTGTCAGCGGCACGCGGTGGAAGCAGGGCAGTGACGGCGGCGTGATCCAGCAGATGCAGTCCTGAAGCGGGCAAGGTAAAACCTTCTGGCATCTCCAGCGGGGCGATGTGCAGTTTTCCGACAGCCGCCGCACCGGGGAAGGTCAGCAGGCCGGGTTTGGCCGCGATAAAGGTGATCGTCTCATCGGCATGTAGCGTGGTGTCGTCAAGTTCGCCGGTATCACAGTTCAGGCCGCTCGGACAGTCGATGGCAAGGATCACCTGACGTGGGGGATATTCGATCTGACCAGAGCGGGTAGGATCGACCGTGCGTGCCCGTAATCGTGATGCGCGGCGGCGTTCTTCTACCGCCTGACGCGCACTCCGCAGGATGCGCTGCACCGGCTGTTTCAGCGGTAGTTTGACACCGATTCCCAGCAGGGCATCGATGATCAGATCAGAACTGGCGACCATATTACGCAGTACCCGGTGATCGCGATCGTCTTCAGTGTACGCCATGAAGAGTCCGGCGGTGTGCGCTTTGGCGAAAACCGGGTCCTGTGCCTCATCGCGGCGGCTAAGCAGATAAAAGCGCACCTGTGCATCAGGGATCTGTTCGGCGATCACACGCCCTGCGACCAGTCCATCACCGCCGTTATTACCTGAACCGACCAGCACCGTGATCTTCGGCTGGCTGAACCCTTCGAGCAGGATGATTGCACGCTCGGCGGCAGCGATCCCTGCATCTTCCATCATCTGCTCATAGGCGTAACCGGCTGCGTTGGCGGTCTCTTCAGCGGCCCGGATTTCAGCGATGGTCAGTACATTCAGGCTCATGGGATTGTGTTCTCCGGCTGGTGAAGTTTCAGAGAGGCGGTCGGCGTCGATACTACCACCGTCAAGCCGGAATGCACAAGAAAACAAAAATCCGGCTCACAGTGAACCGGATTTTGAAATTTCAGATCGGCAGTGGCTAATAGGCACGCTCGACAGTGGAACGTGCGAGTTCGATCAGGGCCTGCTTACCGGGATTATCCGGCAGGATGTCCAGCCCGGCAATCGCCATCTCCACCAGATTGTGCGCCTGTGCGCGGCCTTCTTCGACGGCATCACCTTCCAGCAGTTTGCGCTGGATGATGTCAAATGTAGTTTCGACAGGGGCTTCGTGTTCGGTAGCATAGGCGGCGGAAAGCCCCTTGCCCTGTTCACGGTCAAGACCGGCGCCTTTGCCAATGGTTGCGCTGTCCCCGACCAGATCAAGGATGTCATCGACGATCTGGAAAGCGAGGCCGATGTTGAAGCCGAACTTGCCGAGAACTTCAACCTGCTGTTCGGTGGCATTGGCTAAGCGTGCGCCCAACACACCACCGGCCTGAAAGAGGGCGGCGGTCTTGCGGGCGATGATGTCCATATAGGTTTTACGCGAGAGGTTGTTATCTTTCACAGCGCTGGCCTGAAGGGTTTCACCTTCCACCAGTGCGACGGTGGCATCAGCAAGGATGATATTCAGATCCTTGTAGGGGGCCATCAGTTCATAGACCTTGGTGAACAGGAAGTCACCGGTCAGCAGGGCGAAGGTGCGCCCCCACACTGCGTTAACCGAAGGGCGACCGCGCCGCAGCACACCATGATCATTGATGTCATCGTGGACGACGCTGGCCGTGTGAACCAGTTCAAGGGCAGAAGCAGGGGCCGCGACACGATGATAATCCTGTCCGCCGCATGCCGCATAACTTGCGAGCATCAGACGGGGGCGGATGCGCTTGCCACCCGCCGCCAGAATATGATGACTGGCCTCACGCAGTACTGGTACATCGGTCTCGACGACGCGATGCATCAGCGCTTCAACCTCATGAAGGCCCAGCTCGATAAACTGGTCGATGGTTATTTCTTCCGAATGAGCGGTGTTCACTTCGTACTGCGCCGCATCTTTGATCGCCATATGTATTGTCCCTACCAGTCCCGCCACCAACGTTTGTGACATTTAGAACTAACTAAAAGTATTATACATCACCCAAAAACAAGGGTCAACAAAGGTCTTGTCATGCTCACAGGATTATTAAAAAACGGGTAAGCCTGCCTGTGTTACTGTCCTGTGCGTCAACTGTAACACATTCTTACACAGTCTAACCAGAACTAACAGACGTTCTGAGCCGTGAAAAGTCCACTTTACTGGATACGGACGGCTATGCAAATGGCCTGACAGTTTCCATACGACTGAACGGCCTGGCGGCCAATATTTTAAAGAATTATTCATCTGATACTGTACGGTGCTATTAGAACCTGTTTGGAAATTGGATTCCGGCGCGGACAGGGCGCCATTGCAAGCAATGCGGCCCTGTCCCTACGTTCAGCATCTTTTGTAGGGACAATGCAGGCATTGTCCGGTGTTTCCATAAATTTCAGAATCGTTTTCTGAATATTCAAACACGTTCTAACATGATGGGCATACGGAAGCAGAAGCTGCTGCCGATGTCCTTTTCACTCTCCACACGGATCTGGATATTGTGCCGGGCGAGGATGATGCGGACGAGCGCCAGCCCAACGCCTGCGCCGCCATAACTTCGGGTATCAGAGCCATCGACCTGATAAAATGTGTCGAAGATCTTGTCCAGCTCATCTGGCGCGATACCGATGCCAAAATCCCGGACCCGTACCAGCACGGTATTCGAACTTTCCGAGACATGGGCGCTGAGGATCACTTCACGAGTACTGAACTTGAGCGCGTTATCCAGCAGAAGCTGAAGCACGGTGCTGATGCCGGTTTTATCTCCAAGGACCGGCGGCAGGTTCGATGGCACCTGAAACTCGATGCGATCAACCTGATCACGAAATTCCCACAGGCGGAAGAGATTGCGTCGTGCGGCTTCGGCGGCATCGCGCAGGATCATCGGCCCGATTTTGGGATCGATACTCTCGCCGAGCATCGTGATATTACGCACATGGGTTTCGAGACGGGTTGTCGCGCCGGTTGCCAGTTCGACCAGCGTTGCAGTCTGATTGGTTTTATCCTCTTCATCGTGACTGAGCAGGGGCAGGGTTTCGGCCATCAGTGCAACAGCGGTCTTGATCTGAAGCAGGGGCGTGCGCAGCTCGTGCGAGACGTTACGCACGATCATATTCTTCAGCACTTCGGAAGCGTTCCGCAGCAGGCGTTCGCGATGGAGTTCGAGTTTCAGTTCGTGGTTAGATGTCAGCAGCGCCTGATTGCTTTCATGCAGGCGGTGCGCCTCTTCTCTGACATGGAGCAGCGGTGCCAGCACCAGTTCGATATTCTGGGGTGTAACGCAGATGTCTGCCACAGAACTGGTGGTTTCATGCGAGGTGACAAAGACCAGCAGCGGCCCTTTTGGGTATGGGGCATGCGTACGCACGGATTCAAACAGAACCGTCGTCACTGATGAGAAGTCGGCCAGAATCGCGTCTGGCTGTGCGTCCAGCAGGCTGAAGGCATCAGCATCGTCACAGGGAAGACAGACGACCTCATAACGCCAGTTCTCGAACGCTTTGCGATTCACGTCGAGAGGTTCAAGCATCAGCACGCGATGTATGGTTGTTTCAGCGCTTGAAGTAGCCATTAACCTGAAATGTGCTGAATATACCGGATATACCAGACGGACAGGACGAACAAAGCGTCAGAACGATCTGAGCCTCTACTATCTTAGCATAAAGTGTCAAAGGTTTTATTGACACTTCCCAATGGTCTGGCATAACTGGTGCAGATGCAGGCGGTCGTGCTGCGCGGTGAACATCGCCATTTCAAACAGGGTGGTCGGCCCGAAGATGCTGTGACGTGCAGGCCGCTGCCAGACGTCTTCGGCCAGACCTTGCAGAAACGTGATGGTCTGCTGACGCAGCCTGATGAAATCTGCCACGGCCTGATCACCGGTTTCAGCACAGCGCAGGGGCTGGCCCGGTCCCGGATCAACGATGAATGGATTATGTTCCGCCGCAATACGCCGGATGCGCGCCAGATGTACATCCTGTTCACGCTCGACAAGGTGGCATAGAATCTCCAGCGGAGACCATTCACCCGGAACAGGATGCTGATCCCAGTAAGAAGGCAGCAGCGTTTCCAGCAGGCCAGATAATGCGCCGGTATTGCCCTGAAGCTGGGAAATCACACCGTCAGGGCCGACAACCGGCGCTGTCAGATCCTCGAAGCGGTCAATTTGCTGATAGACGCTCTGGAGTTCACCCGGCAGGACGTGAATCGTCCGTATGCCGATCTGGGCGGCAGGGCGGATGTCATTCTTTTCGCTGTCACCGATCATCAGCGCTTCGTCCGGTTCGATACCCAGCCGTCCGATGATTTCGGCATAATAGGCGGGATCAGGCTTGGCAAAATGGGTATTATCCGCTGTGGTGATCAGCGCATAATCGTTGGCAGCATCGGGCAGCCCTGCCCACTTCAGACGCTGGTGGATGGCGGCGGCAGGATACAACGGATTGGTCGCGATCACGAGCCGGTAGCCACGCTCACGCAGGGCTGTGACCAGCTCCGGCGCAAATCCGACCGGGCTGGTGCAGGCCTGAAGCTCTGGATAATGATGAAGATAAAAGTCCTCAACGGCGTCCAGAAGCTGTGCTTCGTCCAGACGAGCCGCCGCGCCTAACCGCTCCAGCATCACAGCCAGATTGGAATGCCGCATATCACGCGGCTTGCTCAATGTCCGGACGCCCTGAAGCAGTGCATTTGAGACAGGGCTGCCGAAGTGCTGCTTGAAATAACGATCGATCAGATGCATATAAGCGGGTACAAAGCCCTGATTCGGATTGTGGAGCAGAGTGTCATCAAGGTCAAGCAGTACCGCTTTAATCATTATCGATGTCTTCCAGCGCATTTCTGAACAGGTCCAGTCCGGGCCGTTCATCGTTACACTGGGGGCAGCCGATGAACGGGTCTTCAATCGGGACCTTGTGTTTCAGGCACCATGCGGTGACCTCATTCTCTCTTCCCAGTCCCAGAAAGCGCGGCTTGATCGTCAGCTTCAGTTCCAGATTAGCGGAAGCATTTGCATTGAGGATCTCCGGCACCGGGCAGCGGGTGCAGTCCTGTGGCCGCCAGCGCATCGATTCCGGGTTGACTTTAGCCAGGCGGCATTCCTGCACATTGCGCCCACGGTTAAAGTCTGCGTAATAATAGCGGCATTCTCTGCCGTCTGGTGTTCGCACTCATCATCCTTTTCAAATCATCGCGCACTTATTGCGCCATTCACGCGCCAGATCGGGCACGGCGTCAGGCGAAGTACTGAAGGGCAAGCCGCACCCGTTCTTCGACATCCGCAGGTGCATCTGACGGCATTGCCTGAACCGCCATCTGCGCTTCCACCACACTGTACCCTAACGCGACCAGCGTATCGATCACATCACTGTTCACATCATCGAAGACCGATGCTGGCGCCGCATCCAGACCTTTTGGCAGGCGATCCTTCAGTTCAAACAGGATCTTCTGAGCCGTCTTCTTACCGATTCCCGGTACACGGGTCAGGATCTCGGGACGATCTGCGACAACGGCGTTACGCAGGTTATCCACACTGAGCGTGTTCAGAATCGCAAGCGCGACTTTGGGGCCGACACCGCTGATCAGCAGCAGCATCTCGAACATATCCCGATCCACAATATTCGCGAATCCGAACAGCGTCAGTGAATCCTCACGGACGACCAGACTGGTATGCAGGGTGGTGGTGGAACCGACGCCATGCATGGCACTCTGCGGAGCAAAGATCTTATAGCCGATGCCATTGACGACCATAATCAGATAATCGCTGTGTTCAGCGGTGATAGTACCTTCGAGACTGGCAATCATCAGTTGCTATTCCCAGCTATTGTAGCGTTGGGTGTGGATATCGGTAATGGCAAGCGCCAGTGCATCGGCGGCGTCATCCGGTTTCGGGATCTCTTCAAGGCCGAGCAGAATCCGTACCATTTCCTGCATCTGCGGCTTTTTGGCATTCCCATAACCGGAGATGGCCTGTTTGACCATGTGAGGCTTGTATTCGCTGATTGGCAGGCCAGCCTGTGCCAGCGCAAGCAAAATCACACCACGGCCCTGCGCGACGGTGATGGCGGTTGAGACATTCTTGGCGAAAAACAGTTCTTCGACCGCGGCGCGATCAGGCTGATATTCGCGGACAATCGCCTGAATACCTTCAAAGATGATATTCAGACGATCTGGCATTGCGGTATCAGGGGTGGTGCGAATGACGCTGTAGGCGACGGTTTCAAGCGATCCATCGTTCAGCTCTCTGACGACGCCGTAACCGATGGTCGCGGTTCCCGGGTCAATGCCCAACGTGAGCATTAAGCGGTCTCAAATGCAGCAGCGACCGCGTCGGTGATGAGCAGATTCGAAGCAACACTCTGGACATCATCCAGCTCTTCAAGCTGCTCTGCGATTTTCATATTGGCGAGCGCACGATCCGGGGACAGTTCACTCTCGTTCTGCGGCTCCCAGTAAAGCTCGGCTTCACTGATCCTGTATCCCGCATCGGCCAGCACCTGCTCCACCGCCCGCAGTTTTTCGCGTGGGGTATAGACGACAATCGTCCCGTCTTCATCGGCGACATCATCGGCCCCTGCTTCAGCGGCGGTCATGAACACTTCGTCGAAATCCAGTCCAGACCCGTCCAGCGTGATCTGTCCCTTCTGCTCGAACTGCCATGCCACCGAACCCGCCGACGCCAGACTGCCGCCGCCGCGATTGAAGATGCGCTTGACATCGGCAAGGGTGCGGTTCTTGTTGTCGGTGAGGACATCGACCAGAAAGGCGATGCCATCGGTGCCATAGCCTTCGTAGGTCAGCTCTTCCATCTGACCGCCTTCGAGTTCGCCGGTGCCTTTCTTGATGGCGCGCTCGATGTTTTCCTTCGGCATATTCTCGGCTTTGGCCTTGATAACGGCCAGCTTCAGCTTGGCGTTTGAATTTTCGTCACTGCCACCTTCACGTGCCGCGATCATGATATCGCGGGCAAGGCGTGTGAAGATTTTGCCGCGTTTCGCATCTTCTGCGCCTTTTTTGCGTTTGATGGTGGACCATTTACTATGCCCAGACATCTTGAATACTCCAATATTAAACCTGATGATTTTTCGAATGAATTATAGCGAACAGGTGCTTTCAAGTCGAGATATAGGCTTCTAACGTTGTAACTGCGCGGTAGCTGCGCGATGGCTGCGCGGTAGCTGCGCGATAGCCGACACAAGAATGGCGGTACGAGAAGAATTTATCCGATGTTATAATGACGGCCCTGGATCAGACGGTGACTGTTTACCATTATGACTACGACTGTTCATCATACCCGGCTGAAGAATCCGGTGCAGGTTGCATGGGGCGTTCTGCTGCTGGCTTTTGCCATCTTCTGCACCATTGCCCTGTTCGGACTGCTGGCGGTGCATTACTTTTTCTTTATCTCTACCGTGCCGATGGAAGCCACAATTTCAGTCGCACGGGGCGGTGTCGCATACACGCCGCTGGATTTCAATGAGCGTGCCGTCGGCAGTGAGGCGCAGTCGCTCAATATCGGGTACATTGTCAAACCGGCTTCGCAGTCGCAGGGGCTGATGATGTTCCGCGATCCGTATGAAGATAACCGCGTGGTGGCGATGGTATCGCTGGATGACAGTAATTCGTCAGCTATCCTGCGTTCAGCGGCCCGCCCACGCTACGATTGGGGAGAGGCGAAGTTCCTGATTGAACTGGAACGCGTGCAGGGTGATATTGAAGTCTTTGTCGCGGATGGCTATGACAGCAGTAATTTCCTGCTGCTGCTGGAAACCGTCCCCGGTGCGACCATTCGCGTGTCATCATCGGGTCAGGCATCGGTGCGGGTGATCGACACACGGGTTGAGGTCACTAATTACCGTGGCGAAGTCGTGCTGCATGACGATGCGCTGCCTGCAAGGGGTATTCCACCTGGATATATCGGACGGATACAGGCTGATCAGACGGTGATCGAACTCTTTCAGAATCCGCTGATGAATCTGGTCACTAACAACACCTTCTCTGAGATCATCACGCTTTCCGATTCCAGTGAAGCGGGTTTTCCTCTCGCGTGGCGCTGTGGTAATTCTGCTGAGAGCGCACCCAGCGGTAATTTCACCGCAGCCCGTGACGAAGGCCGACATGCGCTGTTTCTGGTGCGCGGCGGGAATGCGGAAACCCACGGTGAGACCTTCTGCGAACAGGGCGGCTCACCTGAGGATGAGGACGCATCCAACTGGATCGACGTGCGCGGGTATGACTATCTTGCGCTCAAGACGACCTTTTATATCAATTATCAGTCGCTGAATCGCTGCGGACAGCGCGGCAGTGAGTGCCCGCTGATGGTTCGAATTGATTATATGGCCCCGCCGCTGGAACCCGATGGAGAGCAGCGCCCGCTGACGTTCATCTACGGGTTTTATGCGCTCAATAACCTGAACCTGCCGCAGATTGACTGCACCGGTGTCCCGGATTGTATCCAGCCTGCGGATTGGCCGTATCGCTGCCAGAGCTGCGCACAGGAACATATTCTGGTGCGGGAAAAGCGCTGGTATAGCTATTCAACCGGTAACATCCTGTCTGCACTGGCTCCTGATTTGAGGCCAGAGCACATCACCCGTATCCGCTTCTATGCATCAGGTCATCAGTATGATGTGCGGGTGGGGGAACTGTCATTGTATGCCGGGGCTACGGATTCGACTGCGGTTGCGGTGGTTCCGTAACGGACGCACGGCGATCTGTGATCACGGTTCATAGATCAGGGGCAAAAAAAGGCACTGCAACGGTTAACCGGGCAGTGCCTTTTGATTTTGATTCGTCTGATAGCGGGTGAAGGCTAGAGGCCGGAAGTCCGCGCCTTTTCAGCCGTCCACAGTTCCTCTTCCTCAACCGGGACGATCTTCGAGGCAACCGGCCACTCCAATACCGCGAATATCAGCAGCGCGACAAAGGTGACTGCAAATAATCCGAGAATGGTTGGGACCACCGAGTGCAGCACACCCAGAATCAGGCCCAGCAGGGCGGTGGGAATCACGGCGGCAAATGCCATACACGCGATCAGGTTCATGATCTGCGTGATGATACCGCTGTGAACGGGTTCGCGCATAAGACTCTGCCGGTGGACGTGAGTGCCAGCAAAGATCGAGACCAGCACGGCGATCACACCGATAATCAGCAGGCGAGTACTTTCTTCCATAAGGTTGAGTGACGCACAGGTTGGATGTGCGCCGTTTCCTTTCTCTTGGTCTGCGACAGCCGTTTGAGACAGCCTGTACTAGAACAGTGTGTAGATGAACGGTGCAATGGCGCTGTTGCTGCCGGCGACAATCAGGACGATGAAGACCATCAGCGTCATGACCATCGGGATCAGCCAGTAGAGTTTACGCTTCCACAGGAAGACCAGCAGTTCGCCCAGCACACCCATCCGCGCCATGAAATCACGCAGGCCGCTTTCACCATAGATCTGAACATCGGTGACGCGTGGACGCGGGAAGAAGAGCTGTACGATCAGGCCGATAGCCCCGGCGACGCCGACCCAGAAAACAGCCGTGACATGCGGGACCTGATCAGCACTGGTCGCTGTGCGGCTGACTGCCGAGACAAAGTCAAACAGGGCCAGCAGCGCGATAATGCCAAGGATGAAACCCAGCAGCGACGCGATGAAGCGCCCGCGAATGTCCACCAGCGCCCACAGCGACAGCAGCACGGCGGCTCCACCGGTCAGCAGAAGCTGGAGTGTGGGCGGTGTGATGCCGGTGATCTCCACGTTGATCAGCGGCATCAGGCCACTGACCACGACCATGATGGCGAAGATCAGCGGGACGATGCTTACGAGCGAGATATTGCGCTTCGGTTGAACGGTTATCGAATTTGAAACCTGTGTCATAGTCGCCTCATTGAATACATGTTTGCATAGTTTGCATGTATGCGTGTTTGCATGGGTTAGCTATTGGGTTTACGGATCAGCAGCGATTCCATCGCCAGCATGTCGATATCGCTGTTGTAAAAGGTGTTATAGGCATCACGCGGAGATGTGACAATTGGTTCGCCGCGCAGGTTGAATGATGTGTTGAGGATCACAGGTACGCCGGTGATCTGTCCGAAGCGCTCAATCACGCCATAGTAGCGCGGATTGGTTTCGCGATCAATTGCCTGAAGGCGTCCGGTCCCCATATGGCAGACCGCCTGTAACTGATCCTGCTTTTCCGGCCTGATGGGCGCGACCATCAGCATATAGCGCGGTGCTTCGTGTTCCTGCACGCCGGGATAATCGAAGTATTCGGCGGCGCGGTCACGCAGGATCACCGGCGCGAATGGGCGGAACGGCTCGCGGAACTTGATCTTGGTATTGACGACTTCCTTCATCTCGTCCGAGCGTGGATCGGCCAGAATGCTGCGCGCACCGAGCGCCCGTGGTCCCCATTCGAAGCGGCCCTGCATCCAGCCGACGACTTTCTCCTTCGTCAGTGATTCAGCCACGATGTCGAGCATCTCATCCTCACGGCCTTCAAAGGACTCGTAGGCGATGCCCTGGCTGTCGAGCCATTCACGGGCTTCGTGGTTGGTGTAACTCTGGCCCCAGTAGGCGTGCGGCATGACCCAGTCACGCGGCTTGCCAAGGACGATATGATAGGCCCACAGCGCCGCGCCGAGCGCGCCGCCATCGTCACCGGCGGCAGGCTGGATGTAGATTTCGTCAAAAGGTGTTTCGTTCAGCAGGCGATAATTGGCCTTGGTGTTCAGCGCGACACCACCTGCCATCACCAGCTTGTTGAGGCCGGTCTGCTGGTGCAGTTGATTGGCAATCGCGATCAGCGCATCTTCGGTGGCACGCTGGATGCTGGCGGCGATGTCGGCGTAGTGCTGATTTTCCTGCATGGCGGAACGTTCTGCGGAGCGTTCGGGGTTGGTCGCCATGGTGAAAAAGTCGGCTTCCGGCGGGCGCGGCTGTCCGAACAGGTCAACAAAGCGCTGGCTGAAGCTGGAGTCCGCCGATTGGTGGAAGCTGAAGTAATCGAGATCCAGATGGAAACTGCCATCTTTCGGGTTGAGTTTAAAGACCTTCTCAACCTTATCGAGATAGCGCGGTTCACCATACGGGGCCATCCCCATGACCTTATACTCTCCGTTATTCACCCGGAAGCCGAGAAAGGCGGTGAAGGCCGAGTACAGCAGGCCGATGGAGTGCGGGAAACGCTGTTCGCTGAACAGGCTGATGTCATTCTGTCCCGGCGCGGCATCGCCAACCCATGTGCTGGTCGCCTTGCCGAGTGTGGTCGTCGTCCATTCGCCGACGCCGTCCACCGTCAGCACGGCGGCATCACGGAAGGGGCTGGCGAAGAATGCGCTGGCCGCATGGCTCATGTGATGATCGCAGAACAGGATCTTCCTGTAATCGACCTTCAGATTGTCCTGCAGGATATTCTTCACCCACAGCTTTTCCTTCATCCAGCTTAGCATGGCTTCGCGCCAGACAGCGGATGACTGTGGGAATGTGTTGAGGGTGGTCAGGAGAATGCGCTCGAATTTCAGCAGCGGCTTTTCATAAAACACGACATAATCGAGATCCTGTTCCCGAATGCCGCCCTGCCTGAGACAGAACTCGATCGCCTGCTGCGGATAGCTGTTGTCATGCTTTTTGCGTGTGAAGCGTTCTTCCATCGACGCGGCTACAAGCTGACCATTGTGGATCAGCGCAGCAGCAGAATCATGATAGAAGCAGGAAATACCCAGAATATACATGTGTTAACCTTGCTGCTGTGCCGACTCAAGATCCGTTGGGACGGGTGTACGCTCGTGCCACTGGGCAGAGGATTTGCGTTGAAGAGGGTCGGTGAATAGACGAGAACCGATCCCGAACGGAACCAGAATGGTGTAGTAGAATGCGGTGATAAAGAAGCGCCCCTGAAGTTCGCCTAACACGGTGGTGATCAGTGTAAAGCGCTGCCAGGCAAATCGCAGTAAATCCTGCACGTAATTCTCCCAAAACTCACTGGTGAAAATGCGAAAACATCATAGACACTCGTGAAACCTTTGTCAATCCGACTGCGAATCTGTTCACGAGCTGTCAGGCGGATGACCTGACGGTTAATCGGCCTTGCGCGGATAATAGCGGCGGCCTTTCAGCTTTTCTGGCAGCAGATCATCGTCTGAATACATCTCATAGCTCTGCCCATAACCCAGATCCTTCATCAGCCGGGTGGGGGCATTGCGCAGATTCAACGGGATCGGCAGGTTGCCGTGCTGGTTGACATCTTCAAGCGCCCTGAAATAGGCATCGTATGCCGAACGGTCCTTGGCGGCCAGCGCCAGATAAACTGTGCCGTGCGCCAGATTGATCTGACATTCCGGATAGCCGATGATCTCGACCGAGCGAAAGATCTCATTGGCAACCACCAGCGCAGTCGGCTGGGCAACACCGATATCCTCACTGGCGAAGATCACCATGCGGCGGGCGATGAACTTTGGATCTTCACCCGCAGCGACCATCCGCGCCAGATAATACAGCGCTGCATCCACATTACTGGCGCGCATACTCTTGATGTAAGCGCTGACCGTATTGTAATGCTCTTCTTCCTGTTTATCGTAGCGCAGATGTTTGGATTGCAGCGTCTCCTTCAGCCGTTCAACCGTGATCACGGCGTCGGGATACAGATTGCCCACAGCCTGAAGCAGGTTGAGCGCCTGACGTGCATCGCCGTTGGCATATTCTGCCAGAAAATCGAAGGCATCCGGCTCAACTTCACGGGTAAGGACGGACGCGCCGTGTTCGATGATCTCGCGGATCTCTTCCGGACTCAATGCGTTGAGGACAAACACCTGACTGCGTGACAGCAGCGCGGAGATCACCTCAAAGCTTGGATTTTCGGTGGTCGCGCCGATCAGGGTGATGGTCCCGTCTTCGACATAAGGCAGCAGAAAGTCCTGCTGGGCCTTGTTGAAGCGGTGGATCTCATCAAGAAACATGACAGTGCCATTACGGGCATCGCCTTCGGTATCGTCATCCTGATCGAGATCAGCAAAGAGTGTCGTCGGCGGCTGCTGTGCGACGCGTGCGCTTTCGATGACCTTGCGCAGATCTTCCTTGCTGGCGGATACGGCGGACAGCATGACGAACCGCCTGCCGGTCTGTTGGGCGATAATACGGGCCAGTGTTGTCTTGCCGACTCCGGGTGGCCCCCATAGGATCATGGAATGCACGCTGTTATTACGGATTGCCTGATAGAGCGGCTTGCCTTCTCCAACGAGGTGACGCTGCCCGACGAATTCTTCCAGTGATGTCGGGCGAATGCGATCCGCAAGGGGCTGGTTCGGCTGATTGGACTGGCTGGACGGTCTGGCGCTGCTGGGCTTTTGTTTGGATTTAGACATGGTTGTGTTGGATGCTTCACAATCGTATGGTAAAACTGGTGACTTCAAGCTCGCACTGATTAAGATTTACGCATGTAGAAAAGGCAGTGTTATATGGCAGTGAAGCCAGTCATGCTTATTATCCTCGATGGTTGGGGTATCCGCGAGATGGAACATGGCAACGCGCCATTACTCGCCAGTACGCCGAATTATGATCGCTGGATGCGAACGCTGGAACGTTCCATTCTGGATGCGTCCGGGGAAGCTGTGGGATTAGTGCCGGAGCAGATGGGGAATTCTGAAGTCGGCCACCTTAACCTTGGCGCAGGGCGCATTGTTTATCAGGATATCAGCGCGATCAATGTGGCGATCGGTGATGGTTCGCTGGGGCAGCATGAGGTGTTGCAGAACACCTTTGCAAAGGTCAAGGCGCGTGGAAGCCGCCTGCATCTTGTGGGATTGGTGAGCAACGGGGGCGTCCACAGCCATATTGATCATCTGTATGCGCTGCTGGGGATGTGCCGTGAAAGCGGCGTGCTGCCGGTGCTGCACATCATCACCGATGGGCGTGATACACCGCCGAACAGCGGTCTGGCCTTCGTCAGTGAGCTGGAACGCTATGTGAAGGCCGAGCAGGTGGCACAGATTGCGACGGTCAGCGGACGGTATTATGCGATGGATCGCGACCGGCGCTGGGAACGGACGCAGCAGGCATATGATGCGATGGCTTTCCGGCAGGGGGAACGCTTTGCCAGTGCGGTGGATGCCGTGCAGCATTCCTATGAGCAGGGTGTGATGGATGAATTCATCCTGCCGACGGTGATCGGTGCGCCGGGGGATGCGGATACCGAACTGGCGGTCAAGCCGGGGGATGTCATCCTGTGCTACAACTTCCGGGCGGATCGTATGCGCCAGATCGTGCGGGTGTTTGCCTATCCGGTGGTCGAAGGCTTCCATGGTGTGCATGTACCGGATGTCGAGATCGTCAGCATGACGGTTTATGAGGATGATTTCCCCGTACAGGTGCTGTTCGGCAAGGAAAGGCTGAAGAATACACTGGCGGAGACGATCAGTCTGGCAGGGCTGACGCAGTATCACTCCGCCGAAACCGAGAAATACCCGCATGTGACCTATTTCTTCAACGGACGCAACGAAGCTGCATTCCGGGGTGAAGAACACGCGATGGTCCCATCACCTAAAGTGGCAACCTATGACCTCCAGCCAGAGATGAGCGCGCCCGAACTGGCTGCGAAGACGCTGGAGCGGCTGAAGACGCATGATGATGCTTTCATTCTGGTTAACTTCGCTAATCCCGATATGGTCGGCCATACGGGCGTGCTGGAAGCAGCGATCAAAGCCTGCGAGACGACGGATAAATGCGCTGGTCAGCTCGTCGAGGCGGTAACCGCTAAGGGCGGCGTGGCGCTGGTCACAGCAGATCATGGCAACTGCGAACGCATGGTTGATGAATTTACCGGCAATCCACACACTTATCATACGACAAGCGCGGTATCGCTTTTCCTGATCAGCGGAGAAGGTCAGTATCACGGGTTGCGTCCGCGTGGCATTCTGGCAGATGTCGCACCGACGGTGCTGGATCTGCTCGGTGTCGCGCAGCCGCTGGAGATGACTGGTCGCAGCCTCATCGCGCATTCGCTGTAACGTACGTTTAAGGCACAGAGACGGGAATCAGAACGGGGAAGTGCTGCTCGCGCTTCCCCGTTTGTTTTGATCAGATGCTATCTCGTCTGGAGTGCCTCATGTGGCGGTGTTTCTGGCTCCGATACCGGGTCCAGCCGCAGGTCATTGAGCATGATGCGGACCGAGCGGTCATAATTGATGTAATTCCATACCCAGTTGATAAGCACGCTGATGCGATTGCGGAAGCCCATCAGCCATAGCAGATGCAGTGTCAGCCATGCGAACCATGCAAGGCGACCGGTAAGCTGAAGGCGGTAAAAAACCCATGCGACCGCCCGACTGCGGCCAATCGTCGCCATCACGCCGCGATCACTGTATTGGAAGCTCTCAAGCTCTTCACCGGCAAGGCGATGCTGGATATTGCGAGCGATGAGTGCGCCCATCTGGTTAGCGACCGGAATCAACTGCGGGTAGGGTTCATTGGTGCGGGGATCGAGCAGATAGGTCAGATCACCGCCCGCGAAGATGTTGGGCCGTCCGATGACTTCACAGGTCCGCGCAATTGGGACGCGACCGCCGCGCTCAAGCGGGACGTTGAGCATATCAGCCAGTGGTGATGCTTTCACGCCCGCTGCCCAGATCAGCGTATAGGTGTCGATTGTGCGACCATCTGCAAGTATCACCTGACTCTCTGTGATATCCTCAACCCGACTGTTCAGCATGACCTCAACCCCAAGCGACTCGAGCTGTTCGTGGGCCGATTGCCGGAGATCTTCAGGGTAGGACAGCAGCAGATCATCCAGAGCTTCCAGCAGGATGACCCGTGCTTCCATATGTTCGAGTTTGCTGTACTCGGTTCTGAGGACGTAGTTATACAGCTCATAAAGCGCCCCGGCGGTTTCCAGCCCGGTGGGGCCGCCCCCGACGATCACCATCGTGGTCAATGCCCGGCGTTCGGCCTCATCCTCAATCCATGCGGCTTTTTCAAACAGGCGCAGGATATGATTACGCAGAACCAGCGCCTCACTCAGGGTCTGCATCCCGAATGAGTGCCTTTCGATGGATGGATTATTGAAGAAGTTGCTGACGCGCCCGGCGGCCAGCACGAGATAATCGTAATGTTCCTCATGAACCACGTCGTTCTCGCGGACGGTCACGCTCTGGCTGACAGGATCAATATGGGTGACTTCACCCAGCCGAAACTGAATATTGCGCTGGCTGCGGAAGATCCGCCGGACCGGATAGGCGATGTCACTTGCATCCAGACCACAGGTCGCGACCTGATACAGCAGCGGCGTGAAGAGGTGATAATTGTTACGATCGATCAGAAGGACATCAACGTATTTGCCTGCCAGTTCCTGTGCTGCGGTAAGTCCTGCAAAGCCTGCGCCAATAATAATGACTTTAGGACGGTGGATTTCATTCATCGACAGACCTCATCACTTTTGCTTAAAGTGGATAAACGCATTGTAAGCCAATTGTGATAAATTGCACAAGCTTATCACGATTTTTTCATCTTTGGCTTTTTGTTTACAGGCAAGGCGCTATAATCCGCCTGTACATTCTATCAATAGAAGGATTAGAGCATGCCACGTGCGCTGTTAAGTGTTTATGACAAAACAGGGCTTCTTGAATTTGCCACCGCGCTGGTGGAACTGGGATGGGATCTCATCGCCAGTGGTGGTACCGAACGGGCGCTGCGTGATGCGGGCCTGATGGTCACACCGATTGAGCAGATTACCGGTGTTCCGGAAATGCTCGGTGGACGGGTGAAGACGCTGCACCCGGCTGTCCATGCCGGGATTATGGCCCGCGACCGCGAACAGGATCTTGAGGATCTTCAGCAGCAGGGCTATGCACCGATCAATCTGGTGGTATGCAACCTGTATCCATTTCAGAAGACCATTGCCCAGAAGAATACCTCACTTCAGGATGCGATCGAGAATATCGACATCGGCGGCGTCACACTGCTGCGCGCCGCCGCCAAGAATTTCTTTCATTCGGTGGTGGTCTGTGATCCCGATGATTATCACCGTGTGATTTCGGCAGTGCGGGCCGGAGGGCAGGTGGATCTGGCGCTGCGGCGGACGCTGGCCGTGAAGGCATTTGCAATGACGCGTGATTATGACACTGCGATCCACGCCTTTCTGTCGCAGGGGACGATGCCACTGGCTGAGGACGAAAGCGTTGATCTGCCGGAACGTCTTTCGATTGCCGTGCAGCGTGTTGAAGTCCTGCGTTATGGTGAAAACCCGCATCAGGCAGCGGCCTACTACAGCCGGAGTTCCAGTGACGGCCCGCTGGGGGGGACGCTGCTGAGTGGAAAATCGCTGTCCTATACCAACATCCTTGATGTGGACGCGGCATGGCGTGCTGTCAGCAGTTTCAGTGAACCGGCGGTGGCGATTATCAAGCATCTGACACCCTGTGGTGTTGCGATTGGCGAGACGATCGCTGAAGCCTTCCCGAAAGCGCTGGCCTCAGACCCGGTGTCTGCGTTTGGCTGTGCGATGGCGGTCAATCGGGAAGTCAATGAAGAGTTTGTTGAGGCGCTAGGTGCGCTGCTCATTGATGACCTTGCCGCGCCTGCGTTTTCGCCTGCTGCGCTTGCGCATCTCTCGCAAAAGCGCAAGAACTGCCGCCTGCTTCAGATCCCACAGCCCTATAACGGCTCTCAATGGGAAGTCCGCAGCGTGCATCAGGGGATTCTGGTCCAGCAGCCGGATATGGGCGACCCGGATGAGACGATGATCCGGATTGTGACGCAGCGTGCCCCGACAGAGGAAGAATTACAGGCGCTGCATTTCGCATGGAAAGCCATGCAGCATGTGAAATCAAACGCGATTGTGATTGCCGGTAAGGATGCGACCTATGGTATCGGCGGCGGCCTTACCAGTCGGGTGGATGCGGCGAAACTGGCGGTTGAGAAGGCTGGTGAACGGGCAAAGGGTGCGGTGATGGCCTCTGACGGCCTGATCCCGTTTGCCGATGGCCTGGAAGTCGTCGCAGAAGCTGGTGTGACAGCGGTGATTCAACCCGGTGGCTCGATCCGTGATAATGAGGTGATCGCGGCGGCGGACCGCTACGGAATAGCGATGGTATTCACCGGCGTGCGCCACTTCCGCCATTAGTCGCGATACTTTACCCGTCACTGAACGGGAACAGAAATCAGACAGAGGGATGATACACACCATCCCTCTGTTATTTTGCGGTTTGCGATCTAGAACAGACCGCCGTCCCCGTCGTCCATCGCTTCTTCTTCCGAACCGAGCAGGCCGGCGATGAAGTCTTCGTTTTCGTCGGTCTGGCGGCGGTCGTTGCGATTGCGCCCGTACATGGGACGATCACGCGGGAAGCGGCTGCGAAGACTGTAGCGCTCCAGATTGTCATCCCCAAGCGACGGCGCATCGGGGACGGATGGACCGCCTGTGCCGGGTGCGGGTGGCTGTCCGGGGCGCAGTGGGGGCGGTGTCTGCCGGGGCATCTGCGGATGCAGCGGCTGCGTTGACTGGCCGGGCTGCGTCGGTTGAGTCGGTAGGGTGGGCTGTCCGGGTGCGGTATACGGTTGTCCCGGCTGGATTCCCGGTTGCACGGCGGGACTCTGAAGGTCCGGCGAAGACGGGACCAGCGGTGCATCCTGCGATGTGAATGGCAGTGTCGGGCGTAACTGCTCCGTGGGGGCATGGGGCTGAGGCGCGTTCTGCTGACGGTAGTACTCGACAGCGGCATCAAAATCGTAAGCTTGCGGACGGGTGCGAAGATCCAGTGTGGACTGGTTCGGCGTGACCGTCATCCGCTGCTGTTCGCGTTCTGCATTCTCAGCCTGATCCTGACGATTGGTGAAGAAGCCGATGATCGTCGTGATGACGGGCAGCATGAAGGCGAATCTGGCCGAGAACCGGAATGCATATGAGCCTACAAGAAGCAGACCAATCACGCAGATCAGCGCAGAGCCGCATCCCACGATTAATGCGGGGGAAATATCACCCATGTTAAACCTTTCCAATCACTCAGAGATGAGGCCATTATAACGCACCCCATCTCTCAAACGCTTTGACTTCGCAAACGCTCTCACTTTGCAGGTGTTTTATACCTTGCTGCGAAGTTCCTGCAAGCGTACCTCAATCTGATGAGCGCTGGCTTGTAGTTCTTTAAGTTTATCACGTTCCCGCTGGACGACATCCGGGCGGGCGCGTGCCACGAAGTTCTCATTGGACAGCGTCGCTTCAGACTTCGCGATCTGCTCCTGAAGCCTGGACTGTTCCTTCGACAGGCGCTCGATTTCGGCGGCATAGTCGATCAGGCCTTTCAGCGGCAGATAGACCGTCACATCGCTGACCACCACTGACGCGGCATCATCCGGGGCAGGGCCGGAGTGGAGCTGAAGGTCATTCACGTTACACAGCCGCGCAAACAGGTAATCATAAGCCCGGATATTCTCCGCATGGCTGCCCGGCGCGACAGCGATCCCGATCCGGCGGCTGGCATCCACATCATATTCCAGACGCACATTGCGGATGCCGCGTACCATCTCCATCAGCACATCCATCTGTGTCTCGGCCTGATCATCAAGCGCGGTGGTATCGGCTTCCGGCCACCGGCTGATGATCAGCGGCTGGCGGTGATTCGGCAGATAGCTCCAGATCTCTTCGGTCACAAATGGCATATACGGGTGCAGCAGCCGCAGACAGGTATCCAGCGTATGCACCAGTACGCGCAGGGTGGTCTTTTTGGCGGCTTCATTCTCGCTATAAAGCGCATGTTTGCTGATCTCGATGTACCAGTCGGCGAATTCATCCCACAGGAAGCTGCGGATCTGGCGGCCAGCCTCACCGTACTGGTGGATGTCGAACAGCTTCTGGACACTGGATGTCAGGCGGTTCAGGCGGCTGAGCAGCCAGCGTGAAGGCAGATCCAGTGTGGCCGCAGCAGGAATACCCGGCTCCAGTTCATCAACCAGACTGCCGTCCAGATTGCCGGTGATGAAGTTGGTGATCTGCCAGATCTTATTGATGAACTTCCATTCGCTTTCTACGCGGTTCGGGTCGAGATTGACATCATTACCCGGCGTGCCGCTGGTCACGAGCGTGAAACGCAGGGGGTCCGCTCCGTATTTGTCGATCAGTTCGACCGGATCGACGGTGTTACCCAGTGTCTTGCTGATCTTCCGGCCCTGTGCATCCCGGACCAGACCATGCAGGTACACGGTCTCGAACGGGGGTTTGTCGGTGAACCAAAGGCCCATCATGATCATGCGCGCCACCCAGAAGAACAGGATGTCATAGCCGGTTTCCATCATATGGGTGGGATAATAGCGCTGGAAATCCGGCGTGTTTTCCGGCCATCCGAGCGTGCTGAACGGCCATAAGCCGCTGCTGAACCATGTATCCAGCACATCCTCTTCAGGCGTCCAGCCGTCACCCTTGGGGGCTTCCCTGCCGACATAGATCTCGCCGCTGGTGTGAATCCATGCCGGGATGCGATGTCCCCACCAGAGCTGACGGCTGATGCACCAGTCTTCGATATTTTCCAGCCAGTGATAGTAGATCTTCTCGAAGCGCTCCGGCACGATCTCGATGTCGCCATCACGCACGGCTTTCAGGGCTTTCTCGGCCAGCGGCTGGATTTTCAGGAACCACTGAGTGCTGATGAGCGGCTCGACCACTTCACCACCGCGCTGGCTGCGCGGGACGACCATCACCCGGTCTTCCACCTTGATCGTCAGGCCAGCTTTTTCCATATCCGCCCAGATCTGCTTGCGGCATTCGAAGCGATCCAGACCGGCATACGGGCCGCCGTTCTCGTTGATCGTCGCCTTGCGCGTCATGACATTGACCAGCGGCAGGTTATGCTTCTGGCCGATGGTGTAGTCGTTGAAGTCGTGCGCCGGTGTGATCTTCAGCGCACCAGTCCCGAATTCGCGATCGACGTATTCATCAGCGATCACCGGGATCTCACGATTCAGGATCGGCACATAGGCTTTTTTGCCGATGAATTTCTGATAGCGTGGGTCGTCAGGGTGGACGCACACCGCAGTATCACCAAGGATGGTCTCCGGACGGGTGGTGGCAACCGGCAGGAAGTCGCCGCCCTCAATCGGATAATTGAAGAAGTAGAGCCTGCCGTTTTCCTCTTCACGATCCACCTCGAGATCCGAAACGGCAGTCTGTAAGCCGGGACTCCAGTTCACAAGGCGCGGTCCACGGTAAATCAGCCCCTGTTCCCAGAGCGTAATGAATACTTCCCGAACGGCCTGTGACAGGCCATCATCGAGTGTGAAGCGCTCACGCGTCCAGTCGCAGCTTGCACCCATCCGGCGCAACTGGTCGGTGATGCGATTGCCATAACGCTCTTTCCATGCCCATGTCCGCGTCAGAAATTCTTCGCGGCCCACTTCTTCGCGGCTGGTGCCTTCATCCTGAAGCATCTTCTCGATCTGAAGCTGTGTCGCGATACCGGCGTGATCGGTACCGGGCACCCACAGGGCGGCGCGGCCCCGCATCCGCTGATAGCGGATCATCAGATCTTCGAGTGAGGTGAAGAGTGCATGTCCCATGTGCAGCGCACCGGTGACGTTGGGCGGCGGCATACTGATGACATACGGTTCGGCATCTTCCCCGGCAACTTCCGGGCGGAACCAGCCGTTTTCATCCCACCACTGGTAGATGCGTGCTTCAGCTTCGGCGAAGTCGAAATTCTTCGGCATCTGCTTTTGAGACATCTGCTTTTGAGACATCTGCTTCTGGGGCATCTGCTTCTGATTTTTGGCTGCTGCTGTCATTTGTTCCCCTTGCCTTATCTATGGCGAATGTCCATTGTCGATCGACGACGGATGGCGATGATGAATGATGTTTGATGGTGCTGTTCTAGCGGCTGGCACCGAGCGGTTTGCGTGCGACCAGCACACGCTCGGCACGGTCAGGCTGATCGGTGATCTCTTCAAAGTTGGCTTCCAGCAGGACGACTTTGACCTCATCGGTCGAAAGCGGGCGAAACATCACCTGACGTTTAATGGTGGTGTAACCCTGTTCATCACTGCCCCTGACGATAAACAGATTGCGTGTGGCGATGACCGGCGGGCCATCATGCCATTCCCACAGATCAAATGTAACGACCTCTTCTCCGGACTCTTCATCATGGACGAAACCGGGTAGAAATCGAGGCCGGTCTTCCATGAACGGCTCAAAATCGCGCATCCCAATCACCAGCAGGCCGCCGGGACGCAGCAGATCATAGAAGATGTGCAGGGCAAGTTCGATCTCGTCGTCCAGAAGCAGGTGTGGCAGCGCGCTTCCCTTGGTGATAATGGCATCGAATGGACCGCTGACTTTTTCCGGCAGATGCAGAAAGTCGGTGCAGTGAAACTCGATTTTGGACTCCACACTGTACTTTTCGGCATTGCGCTGCGCCTTTTGCAGCATCCCGGGGCTGGGATCGGCGGCGACGACGTTGAAGCCGAGCCGTGCCAGCGAGATTGTCTGCGTGCCAGCGCCGCAGGAAGCATCCAGCACATGGGTGATGCCTTTGTTGCGGAAGAGAGCACGCAGGCTCAATCCTTCGCGGTCCAGTTGTGTTTCCCAGTCACGATAGAACAGTGAGTAGTATTCGGCGACTGCGTCATAAAAGTTGTTTGTGTCATTACTTCGGGTCATCTCATCCTCGAGATATTCACATCCGGATGGCGTATGTTATGCATCATGCATGTTATGCATCATGCGGGTTAGTCGGGTTCAAACAAAAAACCCTTTCATCCCATAGACAAGGACGAAAGGGTTCAGCTTTCGCGGTACCACCTTGCTTCCAGACGTAACGTGCAGGAAAACCCACACCAGTCTGGCGCTCGTTGTCGCTTTAACGGGCGAACCCGGCCTCGCTTACTAGGGAAACCCGTTCAGGCTGGCAACTCGCGGGGGACCTTCCAGTGATTGTGCTGATACAGGCTTTCAGCCGGTGACCTGTACTCTCTGGCAGCAGGAAATCGCTGTACTTAACCCGGTCGACGTTATTGGATGATGTTATTGGATTGTACAGGTTCAAGTATAACATGCCCGTAACTTGAGCGTCAATGATCGTCTGCGATGCGACCGCGCTTAAAATGACCGTTGTATGGTGGTTTGATAGCGCTATAATCGCTTTTGGTTTGTCGCTTTGGAGTCCATAGATGACGGAGTTTGTAGTCTTTAGTTTTGTGCTGGTGCTGCTCTTAGGCGCCTATTGGTCCCTCGTCATTTTTCCTCGACAGCGTGATTTTCAGAAACGGCAGAATTTTGTCCGAACCCTGGTTGAAGGTGATGAAGTGATTACCGCAGGGGGGATTATCGGGCGCGTTCTCGATATCCGGGCGGAAGAAGGCATCGCCTATGTAGAATTGGCGGATGGCGTCATCGTGCGGACGATTACGGCATCGCTTCTTCAGGCTTTTGATCCTCAGGAACTGGCGCTGAATGCACAGAAAGGGCTGCGGTCGTCTGAATACGTGGCAGAGCAGCCGACACAGGAATGACTTCGACTTCCAGATCTGAAACGCTGTCCATATGACACTGGTGTGTGACGCCAGCCTGTGACACCTGCATGTCAGCGCTTCCACACGCTGCAACACTACCGCTGATGTGTAGAGCCGCAGTGGGGCAGTGGATGCGACATGCCTTTAAATTCGCTTACTGAAAGGCGAAAGGTACTTTATGGGTCGAAATACCCGCTGGTTAATCGTAATTGTGATCCTGACGGCGTTTGCCCTATGGGTCAGCCTGCCCACGACCGAAGGCTTTCGGCTCGATCTCAATAATGATGGAACACCAGAGATTGATTTCAATGTGCGGCAGAGTTTAGGTCTGGACCTTGTCGGTGGGCTGCGTGTGCTGCTTCAGGCCGAGCTTCCCCCTGATCAGTTCACGGTAGATGATCTTCAGGAGACGGCCAATAACGTCAGCCGGCGTGTGAATGCGCTGGGTCTGACGGAAGCCACAACACAGATTCAGGGCGACAGCCGCATCCTGGTTGAGCTGCCCGGTGTGACCGATCCGGCAGAAGCGATTGAGACCATTCAGCAGACCGCGCTGCTCGAGTTCGTCAATTTTTCAGGGCTGGCGCCGAATCAGGTAGACAGTCTGGTCAATCAGCGGATACGGACGACAGAGCAGGTTCGCATCCAGCAGGCCCGCATCGCCAGTGCTCCAGAGGGCGCCGAAGTGGAAGAATTGCAGGGCGCGGTAAATCCCAATACCGGCCTGCCATTTGATACCGTGATGACGGGCGCTGGCCTTTCCGCAGCGCAGGCGCAGTTTAATCCCACCAACGGACAATGGCTGATCCAGTTTGAACTGACCGCTGAAGGCGCCGGTATCTTCGGCCCATATACGGCACAGAATATCAATCAGGCGATGGCGATTGTGCTGGACGGTGTGGTGATCTCTTCACCGTATATCCGCGCTCAATTGAGCGACGGTGGCTCGATTGAAGGGAATTTCGCCGAAGAGGATGCGCGGCAGCTTGCCCTTCAGCTTCGCTCCGGTGCGCTGCCCATCCCGCTGCGTGTTGAGAGTTCGGCATTTGTGGGTGCGACGCTGGGGCAGTCGTCGGTTGATCAGAGTGTCCGTGCAGGTGTGATCGGTGTGATTATCGTCCTGACATTCATGCTGGTTTATTACCGTGTCCCGGGGATTGCGGCGGATCTGGCGCTGATTGTATTTATCCTGCTGAATCTGGCGCTGTTCAAGCTGATTCCTGTCACACTGACGCTGCCCGCGATCACCGGTTTCCTGATCTCGATTGGGACGGCTGTGGACGGCAACATCCTGATCTTTGAGCGTGTGAAAGAAGAACTGCGAACCGGTAAGCCGCTCGATGAAGCTTTGAATGCAGGTTTTAACCGTGCGTGGGTCTCAATCCGCGACTCGAATCTGTCAACGATTATCATCTGTGCAGTGCTGTTCCTCTTCGGTCTGACGCCGGGGGCGAGCATCGTCAGCGGGTTTGCCGTGACACTGGCGCTTGGTCTGATAGTGAATCTTTTTACGGCGGTGATTGTGACGCGCACCTTCCTGTATCTGCTGGTCGGTTCGCTGTATCAAACACTGGTCGAACGTAAATGGCTGTTGGGTGTCTGATGATTTCGGCGTTCAGAGGAGAGAAAATCCATGTTTAGTATCGTCGAAAAACGCCGCTGGTTCTTTCTGTTTTCGGCTTGTCTGGTCGTCCCCAGCATCCTGATTATGATCTATTCCACGCTGGCAACAGGCGCACCTTTCCGCCTGAGCATCGACTTTGTCGGTGGTACGATTTACGACGTCACCTTTACCGGTCCTGGCGCTAATGAAGATAACATCCGTGAAGTTTTCGCCCAGTACGGTGATTCGGATGTCAGTATTCAGCAGCTTCGGGATACCACCGAAACAGCAGATACAGCAGAAACCTACCGCTGGTCGGTGCGCGGCTCGATCCCGATGGATCAGCAGACATCGGAAGCGATTCAGGCCCAGTTGAATCAGCTTGCCCCGCTGGATGTCAATCGCCTGTCGGTTGAGACCGTCTCGCAGACGGTAGGTGATGAAGTGGCACGGGCCGCAGTGGTGGCCGTACTGGTCGCGGGGGCAGTCGTCACCGGATTTATCGTGCTGGCCTTCAGACAGGTGCCGAATGCATGGCGTTATGGTCTGTGCGCGGTCAGTGCGATGATGCATGACGTGATCATCGTCATGGGGCTGATGTCGCTGCTCGGCCTGGTATTTGGATGGGAAATTGATGCGCTGTTCCTCACGGCAGTGCTGACCACGGTCGGCTATTCGGTGCAGGATACGATCGTGCTGTTTGACCGTATCCGCGAGAATATCCCCAAACATCTGGGTGAGCCTTACGACACCATTGTCAATCGCAGTATCTGGGAAACGATCCATCGGTCGCTTGCCACACAGCTTAACGCCTTCTTCGTGATGGCGGCGATTCTGCTGTTCGGTGGTGATACCATCAAGCAGTTTATTCTGGTGCTGTTTGTCGGCCTGCTGTCGGGGACTTATTCGTCGATCTTTACCGCCGTGCCGCTGCTGGTCGCGTGGGAAAAGGGCGAGATCCCGTTCCTGAAGGGGCGCTATACCAGCCAGTCCCCGGCAGCCGCCGAAGCATAGGATTTGCAGAAGATGATGAAGGCAATCGTTTACGATCAGCAGGTGCATCTGGCCGAACTGCCCGAACCTGAGATCAACGATGATCAGGTGCTGATCAGAATCCGCAAGGCAGGGCTTTGCAATACCGATCTCGAAATCGCCAAAGGCTACATGGGATTTCAGGGCGTGCTGGGCCATGAATTCGTCGGTGAAGTGGTCTCCGGGGACCCGGCGTGGATCGGTAAGCGTGTGGTGGGCGAAATCAATGTCGCGGATCACTGCTGCGATATGTGTCTGGCGGGTGTCCCCAGTCAGTGCCGAAATCGTACTACGGTCGGCATTGACCGGCATCCGGGGGCCTTTGCCGAGTATATGGCGCTGACTAAACGCAATCTCTACGCAGTGCCGGACAGCGTTTCAGATGATGCTGCGGTGTTCGTCGAACCGTTGGCGGCGGCCTTGCAGATTCTGGAAGCGGTGCATATCTCGCCCCGCGATCAGGTGGTCGTGCTGGGTGTGGGCAAGCTCGGTGTGCTGTGTGCGCAGGTATTGCAACTCACCGGCGCAAAGGTGTCTGCCGTCGTGCGCCGCGAGAAGCAGGCCGCGCTGGTCCGCCAGTGGGGGATTGAGCCGGTGCGCTTCGATGATATGGAGCGTAAATCCGCGCATGTGGTTGTGGATTGCACAGGGACGGCGCAGGGCTTCTCGGATTCACTGGAGCTTGTCAGGCCACGGGGGACGATCGTGCTGAAAAGTACCTATGTCGGCCTGCCACAAGCGGATCTCACACGAGTGGCGATTGATGAGATCCGTGTGATTGGCAGCCGGTGCGGTCCATTTGATGCTGCGCTCCGGCTGCTGGAGAAAAATCTGATCCATGTCGAGCCGCTGATCGAAGTGCGCTATCCGCTGCATCAGGGTGTGGAAGCACTGGAACATGCCCAGCAGCCCGGAATGCTGAAGGTACTGCTGGATATATAAAGCAGTGCTGAAAATGATGTGTGTTTAATGCTGATCCGCCAGCGGCAGGGTGAAATAGAACGTCGTGCCGTCTGGTGGATTGCTTTCCAGCCAGATCTGCCCGCCATGCGCCTCAACAATGTGTTTGGTGATGACCAGCCCCAGCCCAGTTCCCTGAGTAAAGCCGCTGTTATCCGCCGCCCGGAAGAACTTCTGGAACATCTGCTTCTGGTTCTCGCGGGAGATCCCCGGTCCAGTGTCGCTGATGCGGATCACGAGCCGGTTTTCGTCATCCGGTTCCCATGCGATGTCAATCCTGCCATCCGTACGGTTATATTTGATGGCATTCGTCAGCAGATTCAGCATGACCTGCTTCAGCTTGCCACGGTCACCAGAGATGATGATGCTGTGGCCTTCAGCGTGCGAGATAATGCCTTTTTCATGCGCCTGTGACGAGATGACTTCGATACTTTCCTGAATGAGGCGACTGAATTCAAAGTGCGTCATTTCCAGCCGCGTGCGCCCTGATTCCAGACGGGCAAGGTCAAGAAACTCGGTCGTCAGCCGGATCAGACGGTCGGTTTCGCTGTGGATGAGGTCGATAATATCTTTGCGCTTGTCTTCAGGAAGGTCAGGCCGGTTGAGCAGGGTGGTGCTGGCCTTCAACCCGGCCAGCGGTGTGCGCAGTTCATGGACCATCTCGGCGATGAAGTCACTCTGGCGGAACATACGCGCATTCTCGATGGCGATACCTGCCTGACTCGCCAGAATGGTCAGCGTGTTAACATCAGCTTCTGTAAACGATTTGCCATCAATTTTATTAATGGCCTGAACGACACCAATGACCTTTTTGTGGCTGCGCAGCGGCACACCGAGCAAATTACGCGTCTTGAATGAAATCGCCTCATCGACCGCGCCGAAGTGATCCGGCTCGTTATCGACATTTTCGATTACACGCGGTTCGCCATGCGTCGCGATCCACCCGGCGATACTGCCTTCCATCGGGATCACCAGCGTGTCCATCTCGTTCGGGTTGATATTTGAGGCGATCTCAAAGCGCAGTTCGCCCGTACTGGGATCGATCAGCATGATGGATGCCGCTTCGGTTTTCAGGATTTCGAGCACCGCTGAAATGATCTGCTGGAGCAGGGGCCGATGTTCCAGTGTGGAGTTCAACTGGCGGCTGATCTCAATGATGCGCTGATAATTCTGTAGTAGCGAATTCGCGTCAAGCTCGCTGCTGGCGAGAGGAATATTCATCGGTGTAACGTCTCCAACGCTTGCAGAATCCTGGGCATCGCATCTGCGGCCCGCTCCGACACAATGAGATCAGCGTAATGATCGAGAGGAGTTGCCTCCAGGTTGATATAAATCAGCTTTGCACCGTGGCTTTTGGCGATCAGCGGCAGGTCGCTGGCTGGTGCTACTTCCAGTGACGAACCCACAACCAGCATGACATCACACAGGCGCGCGGCTTCCCTTGCGAGCAGCCATTGATCGACCGGTAGCTGCTCGCCAAACAGAATCACGTTCGGCTTCATCGGGCCGTCGCATAAGCTGCACAGCGGCGTTTTCCCGTCTTTCAGAAACTGCTCAATCAGAGGGGCATTGTCAACCACATTAAAACAGTGCAGGCATGTCGCCTGCCTTAACTGTCCATGAAGTTCATACACTCTCTGGCTGCCTGCACGGGTATGCAGCATGTCGATGTTCTGCGTGATGACCACTTTCAGCAGATCGCGCTTTTCGAGTTCGGCCAGGGCGCAGTGGGCTGCGTTGGGCCGCGCGGACAGGATCGTCTTTGTCAGCGGCTTTACCCAATCGTAAAACGCCTGCGGATTACGCCGAAATCCAGCCAGTGTTGCAGCCTGCATTGCCTCATAGTCATTCCATAAGCCAGACTTCTCACTGCGAAAATCCGGGATGCCGGAGTCCGTGCTGATGCCTGCCCCTGTAAACGCGACTGCGTATTTTGCCTCACTCAGAATGCGAGCAACATCGTTAATAATGAAATTGTTTAAGGAGTCTTCCATATTTGGGTGAACAGGCAGTCTTTCACTCACTGAGCCTTACGCTCTATTACACTTTAATTTCAGCCGCAAACTTCTCAATCTGTGTAGAGATGGTCGCATGTGGCTGTAAGACGATCATCGGAGTCCCGCTCTCCTGTGCTTCAAAGGCCAGCTCCGGTGCTGAGGTAATAAATGCTGAGATGTTGTGTTCAACGACTTTTTCGACTTCATGCCATGGAAGCTGTAGACGGGCGGCGCTGCGGCTCATGACGACGACACGGACCGGTTTGCGCAGTTCGGTCTCAATCTGATTAATGAGCGTCTGCGCCATTCGCAGTGTCATGGTTGTGGGTTCGGCCACGACGACAAACTGATCAATGCCACGGCCAATCTGCGAGACAAGGCGGCTGTAACCGCTTCCCAGATCCAGAATGACCGGGTTGCCCATGGTGCGGGCAGCACGAAGCAGGGCCTGCGCGGTCTCCATATTGATGCTGATCAGCGCTTCCTTGGGCGAAACAGAGCTTAAGAGCGCACGCATTCCACTGTTGTGGGCGATCAGTTCGCGGTCAATGACCGACGGCTTGATCTCATCAGGCGTCTTCAGCATGATGGATGCCATGCCATTGGTGCGGTCGATCCCGAGGAACTGGCTGATCCCGCCATGGCCGAGAAGCATATCGAGAATCAGGGGGCGGCGCCCATTGCGTGCCAGTGCGATACCGAGATTCAGCGCCAGTGTCGATGTGCCTACGCCGCCCTTCGCGCCGATAATCCCGACTGTTGAACCCTGATAGATTTCATTCGGATCAGCGGCTCCGCTGCGTTTCAGCAGGACGTGCTTCACACGGGCCGCCAGTTCGGCAGGGTGGGTGGGTTTGGTCAGATAATCGTCAGCACCGGCTTCAAAACCCGCGACCTTATCATCAATCAGGGTCTTCGCCGTGAACATGATAATCGGGATCTCGCGGGTAGTTGCAGAGCCGCGCAGACGGCGGCACACATCGTAACCGTTCATATCCGGCATCATGACATCAAGGATGATCAGGTCCGGGCGTTCGGTTACGGCTTTCTGGAGTGCCATCGTCCCCGTGCTGGCAAGGGCGACATCATAGCCCTGACGCTGGAGCATCAGGCTGACGAGCTTTAAGGTGTCAGTGTCATCATCGACGACCAGAATTTTTTCAGGCATGGTTTTAGTGTTGGAACTTTGTAATAAACGATCGTTGCGAGTCTAACATGAAAGCATATTCCAGGCAATTAAAGCCCGGATGGACGATGTTTCGACCTGCCTGTGATGTGGATGCTGTGTTCGCTATGGTTTGCCAGTCAGGGTGTGGCCGCAGGTTACGAACGTCAGTGCAGACTCTATAGTAACGGATACTACGTCAGTGGAGTAGGCTGTATATTGAGTTGAAGCTGTCAGATGTACTTCTCTGGGATACAAAAAGATGGGTTATCCGGCCTGCACCGGCTGCCCATATCCGAACATACATTAGCTCATACTGATCAGCCGCACACGCTGATGCCATGCGCGGCCCTGAGATTTTATTTTTGGGCGAAGGTTATTGTAAAACGAGGTGTTCGACGGCTGATGATCATGCCGATCGAGCTGGCGATTATGCCGATCGTGCTGATCGCTGGCGATTAGTGGCCTTTAAACCATTTGAGCAGCTTCATCACGACACTGCGTTTGTTGGCGACGGTTTCTTCGTATTCCTGCTGCATACGCTCTGTCAGTGAGACCAGTTCAATCACACGCAGGCGTGCGCCGTTCACGATGACCCATTCATCATCCAGCAAACGGATCTCACGCGGCTCGCGATTGTAAAGTTTTTGATACGTCGTCATGTAATGTGTAATGACACGGTCAGTTCTGATCTGGACGGCCATGTTATGCTCTCAGTCTCACAATCCTTTGATCGGATAAATATTATTGTATAGGGTCGGCGAATAAAAACGATAAACTGATTGAGATCTGATCGGATACACGCGTGATTTTTTACTTTCCAAAAACGATCGACAGGCTGTTACGCTGTATTACTGCATTATACTGTCTTATCGTGTCGCGCACTATTGACCTGTTTCAGATATCACCCAGCCTGAAGCCGTGACCACGCACTGTCACAATATACTGTTCCTGTGGGTCGATCTCGGCCAGCCGGTCCCGCAGACGCCGGACAAGCGCGTCAATGGCCTGTTCGCTCACGCCTTCGCCGACGGCATCGGGCCATACGGTTTCGACCACCTGATCTCTGGTACAGATGCGCCCCTTATTCAGATACAGTAATTCGATCAGGCGATACTGCGGCAGGCTCAACGGCGGGTCGATCTCATGTTCGTCGATGAATACGCGGCGGGTTTCGAGATCAATCCGCAGCTTTTTGATCGATGGTACTTCAAACGGCAGCGGAGCAGTCGCGCCGGAGCCGACGTACTGCAACCGGACCACCATCGCCAGTTCGATCTCATCGCCGTCGCTGAGTTCGCGGGTGCCTTCCAGTTTCGTATGGTTCAGCCATGTCCCATTGCGGCTTTCCAGCTCTTCGATATAGAAGGCATTGCCCTCTCTGAAGAGCCGTACATGCTGGCGGCTGATCTGGCGTTCGGGAATGACGATGTCACAGCTTTGGTCGCGTCCGACGACGAGTGAGTCCTGATCAAGCACCCAGTACTGATTGAGATATTTTCCGTCCAGCCCTGTCAGAATTGGCTTTTCCGACTTGGGTTCTGGTTTGGCTTCTGGCATATTGCTCAAGGGCTTTTCCTCACATTACAGGTAAGTTTCTGCGCCGTTGCATTTTAATGCACACTGTTATTATACAAAATCATGTTCGGGCCGCTATTAAATCCACGGCTGAACATACTTTGGGCGCTGGATTTGCCCGTAACTGATGACCTGTCATTAACTGTCCGCCGTGGATTGCATGTTACTGTTCGATATTTGCCCCGGTTGAGAACGAAATGCCGCGCGGTTCGGTCTGCACATTGCCCACCCACAGCCCGAAATCAGGATAATTTGAGGCGGCAGGATTATTCAGGCCGCCGGGTGTGTTATTGCGGTAGTATGCGGTCACGGTGCTGCCGGGATTAATCCCCAGTGCGCCAAGCTGGGCAGCAGGAATACTGATCCGCTGGACGCAGCGCTGGCGCGGTCCCAGTATCCGGATGTGATTCTGGAAGGGCTGCTGGCTGGCCTGTCCGACTGAACCGGCATTGAACACGATACCGATCCCGGGACGGCCTGTATCCTGAAAGCCGGGATCGGGTGTAATCACGACCGGGATCGTGCCGATCGTGTCATTGATCAGCACAACGCGGATGTCCCATGAGCCGCTCATATCACTCGGCAGCGCCCCCGGAATCACCAGCACGGTAATCGGCGGGTTGCCCTGAATGGTGCTGGCGGCCCGTCCGATCAGGGATTGGTGCTGCTCGCGATTATCTGCATTACGCAGCCATTCGCAGGGGACACCCTCATCCGCAAATGGGATAATGCTGGCAAGCAGGGTTGGCAGGGCATTTGGCCCGGCAAATACCGCCAGAATGATCAGCAGAAAGATGCCGACAATCGTATTGGAATTAGTCGAGTCACGTATATAGCGCATACGGGATTATCCGGTTTGCTGGGTTGCTGTTCGGCAGGTTTGCGCAGTGCGTCCCCCGTCCGATACACAAGGGTCAGTGCATTGAATGGTCAGCCCGGCGGATTGTCCGGCGGCTGTTCGAGCCACTGCCGAAGATCCGCGATGAGATCCGACGGTGAGATCTGATCCACATTATGCCACAGATATGACTGATTATACCTGCGAAACCACGTGTACTGATGTCGAATGAAGCGATGCGTGGCGATTTTAGTCTGTTCGACCGCTTTTTCGAGGCTGAATTCACCGTGCAGATGCTGGGCAAGCTGTGAATAACCGATACCGCTCATAGCAGGCAGTTCGTGCGAATACCCACGTGCCAGCAGGTCCCGGACTTCGTCCAGAAAACCGGCCTGCATCATCGCATCTACCCGCTGATCTGCACGCTCATAAAGGGCTTCGCGCTCTAGTGTCAGCACATAGGATCGGGTGCGGTATGGCGGCGGCTGTTTGCGCTGAAGTTCGCTGATCGGTGTCCCGGTCGTGTGATACACTTCCAGCGCCCGGACGACGCGACGCACATTCTGATATTCGATTTTTCGGGCTGCCGGTTCATCCACTGCCATGAGACGTTCGTATAGGGCGAGTGCGCCGTTCTGTTCGGCATAGGCTTCAAGTTCGGCGCGCAGTTCGGGATTCGGCGCGACTTCCGGGATTGACCAGCCTTCAATCAGGGCGTTGATATACTGCGCGGTTCCACCGACCAGCAGCGGAAGTTTTCCCTGCTGATGCAGGCTGTCAATTACCTGCCTGGCCTGGCTGACGTATTGAGCGAGGGAGAGGTTCTGATCCGGATTGACGATGCCGATCATGTGATGCGGGACGCGCTGACGCTCGGCATGGGTCGGTTTGGCAGTGCCGATGTCCATATAGCGGTAAATCTGACGGCTGTCTGCGCTGATGATCTCTCCGCCAAGGGCAGCGGCGATGTCAAGCGCAAAGCGTGTCTTCCCGACTGCGGTCGGCCCGGTGATCACTACCAGTGGTGCGAAGGTGTTCTCAGTCCCAGTCAAATGCGTTCTCCACATGGTCGATTGCGACCGGGGTATTTCGGCGGAGCGCAATCGCCACTACATCAATGCGCCACAAGGCGTCATCCGTGCCGGTTTCACCCAGATGCTCGTTCAGATAATGATGTGCAGCCGTGATGATCTTCCTGCGCTTGGCGGCAGAGATGCTGGCAAGGGCGCTCTCGGTGGTCGGTGCGTGCCGCGTTTTCACTTCGACGAAGATCAGCAGATCATCTTTTATGGCAATCAGGTCGATTTCACCATAGGCACAGCGCCAATTTGTTGCGATGATTTCGTAGCCTTTGGCACGCAGATGGCTGGCCGCAATCGCTTCACCCTGCTGACCTGATTTCAACGGCATTATAACTCACACTATTGATCCCGACCGATGCTGTGATGTTACAGGCGATAGGGTTCAGATTGCAAGCGTATTTACATTAAACGTTTATATGCCAGGCGTTTGTCTGCGATTTCATCCTGATCATCACGTCGATCATCGCATCGACCTCAACGAAGGTGTCTTTTCTTGCAAGGCTCAAATTCATTTCCCCGATGGGCACTGAACCTGCTCCTGATCCTGATTGGCTGTGCGTTTGCTGGCGGCCTGATCCTGCTGTTGTTTGCCATTTTTCCGCAGTATCGCCCCGGTTATGTGACGTTCACCGTCTCGCAGGGGGATATCTTCCTGAATTACGCCAGTTGGATCGCGCCGCCCGAAAACCCTGACGAAATCCTTGCGGCCTATCCTATCAGTTGGGATGCAGACGGCCTGCGCATCCCGGAACGTCAGGCGGACCAATACCCGGTGCTGGCGATTGGCGACTCGTTCACCGAAGCGCCAAATGTGGCGCGTCCATGGCCGGATGTGCTGGCCGCACACGCTGACACATTCGTGCGTAATCTGGCGTATCGCGGGTTCGGCCCGGTCGATGAAGCCGAGATGCTGCGGCTCTATGGGCCGGATTCTGGCGCGGAAGCCGTCATCATCGGCTATTTTGAGGGGAACGACCTTCGCAACTCACTAACGGCACTCGAGCAGGGTGTGGTGCTGCCAAAGGATGTGAAGGTCGAAGACCGGCGTCTGCTGGCGACCAATATGGATGCCATCACCGAACGCGACATCCGCTATCCGATGCAGGTGAACCTGAACGGCGTTCTGCGCGACATCGTCTTTCTGGAGCCGTATGCGTGGTTTCTGAATGCCGGACGCGATGCCTACCGTCGTTCGCTGGACTTTCAGGTGACGATGCAGGCGTATGACGAGATGCGTGCGACGCTGCCAGAGACCTGTATGATCGTCGCCTACTTCCCGACCAAGCCGCATATTTACCTTCCGTATCTTGAGCCGGAAGACCGCCCGGTGCTGATGAATAAGGCCGAGCGCTTTGCAGCAGGTGAAGGCCAACCGCTGACCAATTCACCTGATACGGAAACGACATTCGAGACGCTTCTCAACCGGCTGGACAATCAGCGTGATGTCATACAGGAAGCGATGCAGGAAGCGGGGTTTGTCTTTTTCGACCTGACACCCGTGCTGGCATCTGCCGCCGCTGAGGGGGAAATCCTGTATTACACCTATGACACGCACTGGAATCAGGCCGGGCATGATCTCGTCGGCGCAGCAATCGCGGACTTTCTGCGAACCGATCCCTGCGGGGCATTGAGCAGTTAAATCAGTTACCCGTCAAGCATGCAGCATGGGCTACCACTTCTTTTCGCGCTTGATATATTCGTAGGCTTCGGTCAGTTCGCGAAATTTTTTCGCCGCCTCTTCCTTGGGCAGATTGCTGGTGTCGGGATGGACCTCAAGCGCCAGTTTGCGGAAAGCGGCTTTGACTTCCTGATGCGATGCATCCATTTCAAGCTGTAACATCTGATAATAGATCCCCATCAGGTTACTGCCGCGCTGCTGGACAGGCGGCGTGGGGATCTCCTCATGGACCTTCTGCTCCCATGTCGTGCGGCTCCACGAATGCCACTTATAATCCTGCTCCGATGGGCGCCGGTAGTTCGGGACGTGCTGTGTGCGGCGGGGATCGCGCCAGAAGGCATGATAGCCGAAATCTGCGATCTGCCAGTCGCCTTTGATGTAACGTGGTTTGACCGAGATTTTGGTGTAGCGCAGCTCATCGAAGGTGACGGCTGGACCATATTTCGCCACATAATTGGCTGAACTGGCGATCTGTTCCAGATGGATCTGGATAATGCTCGGCACCTGCTCATTCACCGTGTAGGCATACAGGCATTCACGGTTAAGCGCATGCAATGCCAGCAGCCATTCCGGTGGCTCGAAGCGGGTATCGGCTGGGGGAAGCAGATGCGCCGCAAGAATGAACATCGAGCCAAGGCCGACCTGTGTCCCTTCCTGCAAGACACCGCGAATTGCCCGTGTCCTGACAGGTTCGTTCAGTAAAAAGATGTTGATCATCACGCCGGTCCATGTGTGGACCACAAGACTGTTGCTGGGCGTGATGAAACAGTTCTGGACATTCATGATCTCAATGAGTCGAGACCGAAGCCATGGCTTTAAAAATTCGAGCGTATGGGTGTGATCTGAAGTGTTCACGCCTTTATTCTCTGAGCGGCTATACGAACGGTCTGAAGATGAATATCGACAATATCTTCTACATTATCGGCGTAGCCACCGCCCATCGCAATTGCAACGGGTAGTCCTGCGGCTTCGCATAAACTTAACACCAGCATATCCCGCTCTGCCAGCCCAGTCTTTGAAATACTGAGTTTGCCCAGGCGATCTCCACTGAAGGCATCGGCCCCGGAGATGAAGATCGCCAGATCAGCGCCAGCCTGTATCAGGGCGCGGCGGGTGCCTTCCTCAACCATCTCGAGATAAACCTCATCTCCGGTTCCATCCGGCAGGCCGATATCCAGATCACCGGCGATTTTGCGAAATGGAAAATTGCGTTCGCCGTGGATTGAAAAGGTAAACACCGTTGGATCTCCACAGGCAATATCCGCCGTCCCGTTGCCCTGATGGACATCCGTGTCGATGATGACGACACGGTGTGCCAGTGCTTCGGCCTGCATCCGACGGGCCGCGATCATTGCATCGTTAAAGACGCAGTAGCCTTCGCCATGATCGCGACAGGCATGGTGGGTGCCGCCTGCCAGATTGACCGCGATCCCGTCCTGTGTCAGCGCGGTGCGTGCGGCTTCAATGGTCGCCCCGGATGAGCGGCGCGAACGCTCGACCATCTCCGGGGACCACGGGAAACCAATCCGTCGGATTTCCTGCGGAGTCAGCGTGCCGGATTTCACACGGGTGAGATATTCCGCTGTATGGCAGCGCAGGATGTCGTCGTCAGTGGCAGCAGGTGGGATGTGCAGATCGCCTGGGGCCAGCACCTGCTCGTCGATGATGCGCTCGCGCAGGCGTGAATATTTCCGCATCGGGAAGCGGTGGCCTTCGGGCAGGGGCAGGACAAAACGATCACTGTAAAAGGCTTTCATCAGCCGTAAGTATCCAATTCAACTGATACTATTTTATAATTTCGCGTAGTCATTGCACAGGCCAGATTTCTGAAATTACTTTTGGTCCTGTAACACCAGACTGACCACGACCTGAGCGGAGAGCATGACCATTGGCACGCCACCACCGGGATGCGTCGTCCCACCCACGAAGTACAGCCCTTTGACATCCGGACAGCGGTTATGAGGGCGGCGGAAGGCCGTCCAGCGGCTGTTGGCCGACGGGCCATAGAGCGCACCGCGATGCGCGGCGCTATTGCTGGCAAGGTCTATTGGTGTCCAGATCGTCTCCGTCAGAATTTTATCACGGATTTCAAACCCGAAGCGCTCGATCTGATTCAGGATCTTTTCACGATAGGGGATGCGCTGCGCTTCCCAGTCAAAATTGAGGGACAGGGCAGGGGCATTAACCAGTACGAACCAGTTTTCACAGCCGGGCGGCGCATGATCCGGATCTGACTTCGACGTGATCGCGATATACACGGTCGGCTCTGATGGCGGGATCTGCTGCTGGAAGATCTCGGTAAATTCCTTCTGATAATCACTGCTGAAGAGGATATTGTGATGCGCAAGCTGCGGATGTGTGCCTTCAATCCCCAGCATCATGACAAAGCCGGAACCTGACGGTTCAAACGCTTTCAGTCCACGCAGCCGCCGCTCAATCTGCGGTGTCTGCGGCAGCAGGCGTTCGTAAGCGGTGGTGACATCACTATTCGCGATTATGACATCGGCCCGGTGCAGGGTGCCATCCTGAAGCTGCACACCATCCGCCCGCCCCTGACTGACCATGACCTGCTGCACAGGCGCATCCGTGTGAATCGTGACTCCTAATTCCAGCGCGAGCTGCTCCAATGCCCGTGCGATGCTGTAAATACCGCCTGCTGGGTACCAGACGCCTTCGACCAGTTCCAGATAGGCGATCAGGTTCAGCGTGGCCGGGGCGCGATACGGGCTGCCGCCGACATAGGTCGCGAAACGCCCCAGAAGCTGCCGCAGGTGCGGGGATGTGATATGCGCTTCGATGGCCTGCTGCATCTGGCGCAGTGGATCAGCCTTCAGCCAGTCACGCACGGGGACTTTCGCAAAGCTGGCAAGTGAGGGCGGCTGATCGTAGATGAATACCGGGCTGGTGACGCGATAGATCTCTGATGCATAGTTCAGATAGGCGGCATACCCGTCTACGTCACCGGGATGAAACTGCGCGATCTGCTGTGACATCCGGGCGGCATCGGTGGTAGCATCCAGCACTGTGCCATCCGGGTAAAAATATCGGGTCAGCGGGTCAATGGGAAGCAGGGTGAGATAATCTTTCAGATGGCGGCCTGTCTCTGCAAACAGTGTTTCCAGTACATGGCGCATGGTGATGACAGAGGGGCCGGTATCCCAGCGGAAGCCGTCCTGCACCCGTTCGCCCATCTTGCCACCAACGGCGGAATTCTTCTCATAGATCGTGACGCGCCAGCCTGCCGTCGCCAAGCGTATCGCGGCACTCAACCCGCCGATCCCCGCGCCGATAATGACTGCTTCAGCCAATGGTTTCACCTGTGATTATTCTGCTGTTGTCGTTGTGTATGCCCGGCGGTGCATAAAGCGCAACCCCGGCAGGAGGGTCAGTTCGTGGCGATGTTTGAAGATCAGAAGCAGCAGGGTGCCAAACCATGCCGCCAGCCATGTCGTTGGCGCAGATAATGCCAGCAGATAACTCAACAGGCAGAACATGGTGAGCATGACCGCCCATGCGCTGGAGGTCAGAATCAGCGTCCAGAATACCAGTAAAACGCCAGCGACGAGAATCACTACCCACAGCGACAGCCCGATCCACATCCCGGCGATGGCGGCGATGGCCTTGCCCCCTTTGAAACCGAGAAATGGTGAGAAGGCATGTCCAAGTGGGGGCGCAAGCGCACAGGCGACCAGTGCCAGACCGTCATACTGGAAGACGTAAGCCGCCATGCCGACCGGAAACGCACCCTTCGCGATTTCAAGCATCATTGCCAGCCCGCCCCATGCCAGACTGCCAGCGCGGATCACGTTGAAAACGCCCGGATTGCCATCTCCATAGGCGCGGATATCGCGGCGCATGGCATATTTGCCGATCCAGTAGGCAAATGGCAGCGAACCGCACAGAAAGCTGACAGGAATCCACAACCAGACCGGCATTATGTCGTCTCTCCGGCGGAAATCGGCTGATTCTTCTGTTCATGTCGGATGATCAGCAGTGTGACGAGGCTGAAAACCCCCATGCCAAGAAAGCCGAACAGTGCAGGTGCAGGCTGTCCCCAGAAAAAGGCAAGCCCGATGGTCTGGAGCATCCAGACGACAATATAAACACCGTGCAGCGGGTTTTTCGGCAGTTGTGAATGCCATGCAGGGGGAATCACCAGTGTCGCCAGTATCCCGGTTAGAAACCAGCCTGCGTAGTTCGTCCATGGGATGCCGAAATAATCATATCCAGCGTGCCCGGCCTGCCCAGCCTGAACAGCCTGCCATTCCCAGAAGCCCCAGCCGACCATCTGCGGATCGAGAAACAGATCCCATGCGGCGACGGCGGCGGCGCTGAATATAACAAACATG
>CAYNDH010000004.1:45870-73916 GCA_964395665.1 uncultured Anaerolineaceae bacterium | reverse complement strand
ATGGCATCCTGATATAGCTGTTCCATTGCGCTGACCTGATGTTCCAGCGTGAATTCCGACATCAGCCGATGATGGCCGGCTTCGCCAATCTGCCGGGCGGTGTCGGGCTGTGTCAGAAGCCGGATGATGCGGTCGCTGAACTGGCGGGTATCAAACGGGTTGACGATAAAGCCGGTCTCACCGTCGATAATGCCTTCCGGAGAGCCGCCGTAACAGGTGGCGATGACCGGCGTTGAGGTCGCCATCGCTTCGAGATTGATCGTCGGGAAGACATCGAGACAGATGGACGGGACGACGGCAGCATCGGCGATGTGATAGGCCGCCGCCAGTGCTTCGCCTTGCAGCCAGCCGCCGATGGTCACGTGATCCAGCAGATGGCGGTATTCGGGCCGGGTTAGCCCCTGATTCTCAAGGCTGGCGCGGGTGAGGGTGAGAAGCTGCACATCAGGCACGTGCGCGATCACCTGATCCAGCGCCTGTAGAAGCTGCACACTGCCTTTATCCGGCGAGAGGCGACCGGCGAACAGGATGACCTTTTTACCTGTCAGGCCGAGACGTTCGCGCAGTGCGTCAATAGTCTGCGGGGCTGCATGAAAATCACTGGGGATCACGCTGGCATAAATCACACGGAAATCATGCAGGCCGTTGGCTTCGAGCGCCTGCCGCAGGGCTTCGCTGCCAGCGATACGATGATCAGTGCTGTGATTGATCACGCGGCGGATGAGGAGATTTCGCAGCGGGTTATAACGCAGGCGCATCGTCCGCAGATTGTGCAGCAGAGGCAGGCGGTAATCTGCCGGACTGCTGATGCCGCAGGCGGTTGGGTCGATGAAGTGCGTCAGCTTGGTGTATGAGAACGCCATCACATCCTGTAACGTGACGGTGGTGGGGAAGCCCAGCCGGTGTGCCAGCCATAGACTGTAATAGGTGAGATCGCTGTGAATGTTGAAGGCGCTGATCACGTCCGGCTGGATGCGCTGGTAAAGTGCTTTCAGGCCCCGCACCTGCGGATTATAGAGTGCGAAATAGGCCTGAAAACGCGGCGGATAGCGGACATGCAGGTGATAGGTGGGGATGCCGTCGCGCACTTCTTCAAATGAGGGGCGGTCGGTGGCGGCGATCACGTGGACATCATGGCCCTTGGCCTTGAGGCCGCGTGCCACCGACCATGCGATTTTCTCCGCACCGCCTGCATTTTCCGGCGGGATGCGGTCACTTAAAATCAGAATACGCATTGCAGTATCTTTCGTGTGTTATGTGCTGTGGATCTTTGTGCCCGTGCTTAAGGCTGCTTCATACAGGGTGATCATCTGCTGGCCGACGTGATCCCATGTCTGCGAGTGTGCCCGGATGCGGCCTGCTTCGCCCATGGCCGCCCGCCGCTGCGGATCATCCAGCAGGCTGATGATCGCCTGTGGCAGTTCGGCGTCAATCTGCTGTTGGGAGACGAGCAGGCCGGTGACGCCGTCGTCAATGGCATCTTCAACACCGCAGCCGCTGGTGCCGATCACCGGCAGACCGGCGGCGCTGGCTTCCATGTGCACCAGACCGTAACCCTCAAACATCCAGTCACGGTTCATCGACGGCAGGACGAAAAGATCAGCGGCGGCATACCATGCGCGCAGCTCGTCATCCGGGACAAATCCTCGCAGTTCGATGCACTCCTCAAGATGCAGTGCTTCAATCGCGGTGCGAACCTGCCGCGTATAATCAGAGCCGTCGGCGGTGCTGCCAAGGATGATACATTTCACCGTCGGATGCTGCTGGCGAACCTGCGCCATTGCCCGGACCAGCGGCAGCGTCCCCTTGCGATATTTGACGCCGCCGACGCTCAGAATGATCGGGCCTTTGGGTGGATCGAGCGTGGTATTTGCCGGGTTGGTAAAGCGGGTGGGATCTATCCCCAGCGGGACTACCTCAACCGGCGTGTGGGGGAACTGCCCCCGTGCGACCTGTGCGGTGTAGCGGCTGATGCAGACAAGGGTGGACTGTGCGATTGCGCGTTTCGTCAGCAGGCTTGGCGGCGGCTTCTGCCAGCGATCCACATACAGATAACTGCCGACACCGGCCTGAAAGAAAGGACGCTTCCCGGCAGAGGCGGCACCGAGCGCCGCGAATGGCTCTACACAGCAGTGGATCAGATCGCAGTCGCGGAAAAGCTGTGATGTTCGCGGCAGTTGCAGCATCATCCGGGCGAAGTTCAGGCGATCGCGGGGGACAAGGCTGGGCAGAATCCGCGTCTGTTCGATTTCGGGATGCAGCGGCGAATGATGTGAGGTTACACACTGCACCTGCAGGCCGCCGCGCTGAAGGGCCAGTGTGAGTTCCAGACTGTAGTGCGCCCATCCGTGATTGTGAGAAAGATCCGCCGCAATCAGGCCGATACGCATGAGTTTTCCTGTGAGATGATCGAGATCATTGAGGGCGCCGCCGTTCGCGTAAGATTTCGGCAGCGGCGCGTTCAGATGTAGAGTGTAAAAAACGCATCAGCGCCTGTGATTTTTATCGTTTCTCTTATAAAATGCGCTGTATGATACCAGCGTTGGACAAAGTTCGTTAGTTTAGGATCAGAAGCACATGCCTGTTTATACATATCGCCGTGAAGATGGCACAACATTCGAGATTCGCCAGTCCTATCAGGATAACCCGCTGACGCAGGACCCTGAAACCGGGCAGAAGGTGGTTCGCCTGATTCAGAACGCCGGGGTGATCTTTAAGGGGTCAGGCTTCTACGTCAACGATAGTAAAAGCAGCTCGAAGAAAAGCTCGACGGCGAGCAGTGCAAAAGAGACCAGCGGAAAGTCCGACAGTAAGTCATCGGATACCGCTTCGACCGATACGCCTGCATCAGCGCCCGCCGAGAAGTCCACGGCAGTGGAAACCAAACCTGCCGCTTCGACTACCAGTTCCGCAGACGCGGCGCGGTAAGCTTCCTAAATCAATCATCAGAAAGCCTGTGTCGGAATGTAAACCATTCGCCGACACAGGCTTTTTTGTGTTACGGGTATGTCTGGGTATTCAATGGGCGGACGCCCCTGCGATTCATACGGGACACGGCTGGATGTGCTGCCTGTTCGTGCCGCCTGTTCGCTGCAAATTCTCAGGGATGGGCTAGAACTGAAATTCGCCAGAGGTCGGCACGATTTTCTGGCTGTAATTCTCTACGTATTCCAGCAGACGGCTGTGAAGCTGTTTCCATTCCGGGCTGTCGAGTATTTCGCGCATGGTCGGCAGATCATCAGCGATCGCTTCGGCCATGATCTGCGGCGTTGGCTGGCGGCTGTAGATCGTCCACCATGCGCCGCTGGCTTCGACGCCCAGCCGCGTAATCCCCGGCCCCCATTCCCGTATAAGGAACTGATAGTAATCCTGATCCCGCCCCGGTTTAATATCCCAGTACATGAGCAGCTTAACGCTCATATGCGATTGCTCCTATTGTAACTGCGGTCGCAGTACGATGACTTGAGGTTGTTCTGGCAGACCAGATACTGTTATCCTGAGAACATCTTCTTCCTGAACCTTACTTACACCCATTTCCTTCAGGAATTTGTCCACAGGGTCCAGCAGCATAGTCATTCCCGGCAGCATGTAGTGCATCGGGATGATATAGTTCGGCTCCACCAGCGCCACGACTTCTGATGCTTCAGCCGCCTTGAGGGTATTCCCACCGCCGACCGGGATCAGCAGGACGTGAACCTGACCTAATGCCTCAATCATGGACTGATCCGGCACATGGCGCAGGTCACCCAGATGCAGGATATTGATCTCGCCGTACTCGATCAGATAAGCGACATTGGGCTGCACCACGCCGTCGTCACCGATATAAGGCATGGAGATCCCATTGATAAAGACGCCCCCGACTTCGTACTCACCCGGGCCGCGCAGGACATACGTCGCACCCTTGACCGCTTCGACATTATTATGCCCCGGCCTATCGTGACTCACGGTCACAATTTCGCCTTTATATTTCGGTACTGAAAGGCCGATCTCGTCAGAATAGGGATCGGTGATGACTGAAATCTGCCCACGATCCGAAATGCGGAAACTGCTTAACCCATGCCAGGTAATATCCACGAGAATCCCTCTTGGTTTGCGCTCGAAAATTCAGATGTTAATGCTGATTTTAGCACAAAAATGCGAAAAATTGAGGTGTCAATCCCGCCTGACCGCGCTGATAAAACGGTCGGGACAGTATACCTGAATCCAGACTGTCGTGGCAGATAATGTTACGGAACCAAAACATCTTCGCCGTTGATCTGCCCGGCCATCCAGCCCTGTAAACCGTCTGCGGTCTGCACGCGCCACCACTCGACATCATCCGCCATGACTGGCCCGGCCAGAATCGCGACATAGGAGCCATTGGGCAGTCCGTTAGGCAGCAGCGCCCCAGCATCCAGCGCAGGCGCTTCGCGTAAATTGAGCTGTCCGCTGGGTGACTGCACCCGAAACTGCTGACCGGGCTGATAGCGGCTGCCTTCGATCACACCCGGCGGGATGTAATCGTCTGGAAGGCCGCCCACGCCAGTCCCGCTGTTGGGGGGCAGGGTTCCCCAGTTGACGGCCTGAATATCGCCGACCTGCGGCGAGATCTCATCCACGCGCCCATTGACATTGGCGATAAAGGACCGGCCATCGATGGTGCGGATGTACACGGCATCGCGTCCGGGACTCCAGCGGACTTCCTGCGGTCGCTGCGAGCCGATGAAGTCGGTCAGCCGGGTGCCATTCTGACTGTAGAGTGCCATTGCTCCGTTTTCGTCACCCGGACGACCGAGCGCGATCAGGGTTCCGTCGGGCTGCTGGACGCCGTCCTGAAGCCATAATCCTAACGTAGAGCCATCAAGCGCGATCAGTTCGCCGCTGCCGTCGGGCAGGACCGAGCCGAGGATCACCCGGCCATCGGGACGCCGCCCGCTGACAATAATCCGCTGACCGTCGCCGGACCAGTCGCCATACTCATAGCGCAGCAGCGGCGGGCGCACATTGGGATCACGGCCCGGTGTGAGGACCATCAGGCCGCGCCGGTCGGCATTCTCCCCGTCAAGATAGGACATGGTCGCCAGCACGTTGGTGTTATCCGGCGAAAAGACCACTGAAATCGCCTGATAGAAGTAGGGGAAGTCGTTACGGATCACCGCCCCGCACTGCGGCGCGTTTTCCTGCGGGCAGTGGCGCAGAAGCTGGTCGCCGTCGGTCACCGGCTGGCCGGGGGTGTAGATCCAGACGCCGTCGTCGGCTGTCGCCTCATAACCCTTGATGCTGAAGGCATTGACCACGAAGGCGGCTTTTGTGCCGTTGGGTGACCAGGCTGCCGATGTGACATAGCCGTTATTCTCTTCCGGCGTATTAGGGATACCGGCATCGAACATCTTGCCGGATGCGCGGCGCAGGTTTCCATCGCTGATGTCGAACAGTTCGCCGACGCCGTTGGTCAGGATATAGCTGCCGGGGATACGCGGATTCGGCAGATACAGGCGCGGAGTCCCCAGTCCGCCGCTGGTGCCGAAATCACCGACCTGTCCGAGTGTGCCTTCTCCAATCGTATAGACCAGTGATGTGAAGGGCGATGCAGGGATGGTCGGGATGGAGATAATCGCGACGGTGGGCGGTGGCTGCACATTGGCGACCGTCGGCGCGGGTGTGGCCGTGGCGGTGCTGTCGAAGGTCTCGAAGGTATCGGTACTCTGTACCGGTGAGACCGTCAGCGCGATGTCGTCAGGGATCAGGGTATTGGCGTCTGGTGTGATAAAGACCGGTGTGACATCGAGTGTCGGCGCGTCGTCAATGGGCTGGAGTGTTGGCGGCTCGGCTGGTGTCAGCGTAAAAGTGGCTGAACTCAATGGCTGGGCGGTAAAGGTGGGCGGCGCGGTCGGTGACGGCGAGACCGGCGGCGTCTGGGACAGAATCCAGGCCGCTGTCGCTGCGAAATCGGGTGCTGTGGTTGATGTTGGCGCGAGTGTCCGTGTTGCCACTGGCGTAAATGTGACCGACGGCGTGAAGGTCGCCGTATCGGTCGGCGTCGGTGTGATGGTGGGTGTAATCGACGGAACCGGCGTCTCGGTCAGGGTGGCAGTTGGAATATCAGTCGGTGTATTGCTCGGGCCGATGGTCGGCAGCGGCGTGATGGTCGCAGTGGCTGTCTGAGTGGCTGTGTCAGAGGCGGTGGGCGACGGCGCGTTGGTATCGGTCGGAGTCAGCGTGGCGGTATGTGTCGCAGTCGGGGCATCGAAGGGCGTCTCCATCGGGGTATTGGTATCGACCAGGCGCGGTGTGAGCTGCGCGGCTTCTGTCTCGGTCGGCGTGATGGTCGGCGTGATGGTCAGCGTGGATGTCAGCGTGGGCAGGGTGGTGCGCGATGGCTGGATCGTGATTTCAGTCGCCAGCGGAGTCGATGTGGCGGTGCGGGTGGGCGCGACTGTCGGTGTCGTTTCCGGGATCTCGATGCCGCTGCACGCAGTCAGGATCACCAGCACGACCAGTAAACTGCCCTGCAAACCAGCAGAGAGGCTGCGCTTGAAAATATTGTACACCATGCAGGCCTTTCTCTGTCCGCTGTGAATTCAGTCTGGAAGCTGACTCCGAGTATACCTGACCTGTCTGTACTGCTCAAAACGGCCAGACAACGCTCGTGCTACGATTTCCCTATGCTGGACGAACGCAGACGATTGAGCGCCCATTGTGCGGTCTCACGGATCGACTCCTGTGGTGAGTTCAGGAAGGGCGTGAGTGCATCTTCCGCGTTGGTGACTGTTCCGCCTGTGGCACCCAGCAAGCCGATCAGTTCGATGACCTGTAACTGAATGACTTCGTCCAGTTCAGGCTTCAGTGACTGAATCAGTGCGGCGGCGGACATCCCGCCGAGATGCTGAAGCGCACGGGCGATCTGATGGCGTGTGACGGCTTCGGATTCCTGTGTCAGTGCTGATACCAGCCGCTGAACGGTGTCCGGTGTGGCGACGGTGTGGAGATCCCCCAGCGCGGCGGCGGCAGCGCTTCGGACTTCGCTGTTGGCGTCGCGTTCGAGCAGATCTTCCAGCATGGGCAGGGCGTCCGGCGCTTCCTGATAGCCAAGGGCGCGAATCAGGTGAACGCGGGTGTCGGCATCACTTTCGGATTCCAGAATATTGAGGATGGCTGGCGCGATACGCGGGTCGCGCTGGCTGCTCAGGGATTCGGCGGCACGCACCCTCACCTCAGCATCGCTGTCGTGCAATGCCTGCAGCAGCGGTGTGATCACGGTGATGTCGCGTACCCGTCCCAGGCGCCATGCGGCATTGCGCCGGATGTCCTTGTCAGGGTCCTGAAGCTGGCGGATATAATCGTCGGTCGTTGGCTGCTGCATGATCGGTTGTGATGGTGCGGCTTATGAATGCAATGTGCTGCGGAATTCATCCAGCACCGTGCGCGAGATGAAATAACGGTTATTCATGTGAGAAGCCGCCAGTTCGCCCTGATAGATGGCATCAATGATGCGCTTTTCGGGAACGCGCAGATACTGTGCCGCCTGCTGGGTGGTCATCACCGCCGGAAACTCACTGGTGGGACGCGGGTTCGCCGGGCCGGAGAGCGATGCAGGGATTGGCGAGCCGACGAACACACTCAGATAATCCGGGACCTGATTCTGCTTCAGAATAATGTAGGCCAGCCCAATGCAGACCATCGCCCCGATTAGCTCGATGATAGCCAGACTTTGCAGCACGTTGAGTAAGGCATAGAAGTTTCCACCTGTCAGCAGCCCGGCGATGAGGCCCATAAAGATGCTTCCGAAAAAGGGCAGCATCAGAATGCGACCGGCAGCCCGGATGGGTGATCCGCTGGCGTGGATATTCAGAAGATTAAGGTGCAGCTCATCACGATTGATAATCAGGAAGCCGACAATCAACAGAATGATGGATAGCATGATCATTCACTTTCAAATGACAAGGATCGTTTTGCAGAATCATAACCCTTTTTCTGGGAAGCGCCATGAGATCTGACTAACAAAAGCAGTCCGGGGGCCAGTGTGACGAGATCCAGAAGCTGATCTGACCGTAATCCAATGGCTGACAGTACGGCATCCCCACGCATGAATCCGATGCCGAACATGCCCACACTGACCAGCACTAACATCAGGCCAAAGCGATACGATTGGAGTGACTCGCTGCGTGCCATGAGCCGTTCGATCACCAGCAGGGCGAAGGCCAGCAGCGTGCCGATGGACTGGGTGTAAAAGCGTGGTACAAGCAGCCCGTAAATATCGCGGCCTTCCCATACCATCCATGGGGGATACTGGCTCATGTTCTGTACTTCCTGACCGTAGCTGCAGGAAGCCGCATGACAGCCCCACCACGCGCTGAACATCAGAATCGGCAGGGCAGGGGCGAAGGCGTTGAGCAGGCCGATAAAGGAGCGCCGCTGATGGTGTGCGAAGGCCCATAATACCAGCAGGTTTCCCCAGACGACTCCGTGCCAGCCCAGCCCACCCTGATCCAGCCGTGTGATTTCCGATGGGTGCAGTTGGTAGTAATCGAGATGCGTCAGGACATAAAATGCCCGACCGGCGACCAGCGCCGTGAGCAGCATGACGATATACAGATCAGGAATCGTGCGCGGACGGTGCTGGCGTCGCAGGGAAAAGAAAATCAGCGTGCCGCTCAACAGAATCCCGAGGGCGATGGCAATTGTATAGTTGGAATGGAGCCGATTGAGGAAAAAGGTGTAAGGCTGTGGCAAGTCCGCAATTCCCCCAAACATTGGGTGGTCACACACCGAAGCGAAGATCAGTGCCGTATAAAGAGCATCAGCATGATATAATGCGTGCCATGAATTAACCAGTTTTAATGGAAATATGAGGAGAGTAAAGCGTAATGGGGGGAATTAGTGGTTTATTGAGCGCGGTATCCCTGTTGGGGTACGTGCTTTTTGTACTGGGGATCGCGCTGCTCGTGGTTGCCGTATCTCAGGGACGTTCACCGCGCAACGGAGTCGCGCTGGCTGTCTTCGGCCTGGTCTTTGGTGTCGTCCTCAGTATCGTCAGCAGTGGCGTGCTGATCGTTGAACCGACACAGGTCGCCGTTATCACGAACACGCTGAATGGTACACTGGAAGATCCGGAACGCCCTTCCGGTACGACGATTATCGTCCCGATTGTCCAGCAGGCGACACTTTATGATGTGCGCCAGCGCGAGTACACGATGGCATCCGCTGGTCCTGAAGGTGCGCGGCCCGATGATGATGCGGTCGCAGCCACCACAATTGACGGTCAGCAGGTGCTGGTTGATATTACGCTCATCTATTCGCTGGATCGCAGTCAGGCCAATACCGTTCACCTGCGCTGGGGCAAAGATGAAAATAGCGTTGATGCCTATATCGAAGGGTTCATTCGCCCCACTGCCCGCACGGTCGTCCGCGATGTGATCGCGCAGTTTGAGGCTGAAAGCATCTACGGTGTGCAGCGTGTGGAAATGCAGACCCTGATGGCCGAAGCCATGCGGACGGTAATGGCAGGAGAAGGGCTGATCCTGTCCAGTTTCCTGGTTCGCGGTCTTGCCTTCTCACCAGAATTTACATCTGCTATCGAGCAGAAGGAAATCGCCCAGCAGAACGTCCAGCGGGCGCAGCAGGAAGCACAGGAAGCGCGTACACGGGCTGAAGGTCAGCGCGACGCCGCCATTCTTCAGGCTGAAGGTGAACGTGATGCCGCGATTGCACGGGCCGAAGGTCAGGCCCAGGCGCTGGCACTGGTCAGCGAACAGATCGCAGAGAATCCGGCACTGCTTCAGTACGAGTACATCCGCAATCTGGCGGATAACATCCAGATGATTCTGGTGCCGTCTAACACCCCCTTCCTGTTTGATATGCAGTCGTTTACCGGCGACAGCAGCGGGCCGTCGTTCAGTATCCCGCAGAACATGCCGCAGACCACGCCGCAGACCACGACACCGGACACCAACGACGAACCCTAGGGTGCGGGTGTAAGATTCTGCGGATATTATTCGTCTGAAATAGTGGCTGGAAGAAGCTGAAGGAAACACCCTGTGAATCAGGGTGTTTCTTTTTCGAGACATTATGAGCTTTATTGAACCCTTAAAAACCCGCAATTGAAAATGGGCAGCGCCTTCACTATACTGACTGACGTGATACGCTGGTGCTGCGGCGTTGACATTCGACATTCGAAATCTGAACGCTACGTTCTAACCAAGCGAAAAGAACCATGACAATCCATGAAAAAACGCTCCATGTGCTGGAGCTGGACAAGATACTACTCCGCCTGGCTGATTACACGACGTTCTCGGCGGGTGCGGATCTGGCGCGTGAACTGCGGCCTTCGGTTGATCTCGATGAGGTCAGGTCATGGCAGCGTGAAACGCAGGAAGCACGCACGCTGTTTGAAAACAAGACCAATGTCAGCATGGGCGGGGCGCGTGATGTCCGTGATGTAGCGATTGCCGCGCAGCGCGGGGCGATGATCGATGCCTCTACCCTGCTGGATGTGCGATCTACCCTGCGGCGGGCGACAACGCTCAAACGCACGCTGGGGCGGATGAAGAATCATTATCCGCTGCTGGCCGAACTGACCGAAGAAATCGAGGAATGCGCGGCGCTTCAGGATGCCATTGCGTCCGCCATTGACGATAACGGCGAAATCAAAGACAGCGCAAGCGCAAAGCTGGCTGTCATCCGCCGTGATATGCAGGTCTCCTTCGATCGTTTGCAGACCAAGCTCAACCGGCTGGTCTCGTCCCCGTCGAAGTCGATTTATTTGCAGGAAGCCATTATCACGATGCGTAATGGCCGCTATGTCGTCCCAATCAAGGCTGATAACAAGGGCAAGATCCCCGGCATCATCCATGACTCGTCCTCTTCAGGCGCGACACTGTTTATCGAACCGCTGGAAACGGTGGAACTGAATAACCAGTGGCGCGAGATGCAGTTGGAAGAGGAAAAGGAAATCCGCCGCATCCTGCTGGCGCTGACCGATCAGGTCGGTGAGGTATCTGAAGAAATCGTGCGGACGGTCGAAGTGCTGGCGTATCTCGATCTGGTCTTCGCCAAGGCCCACTATGCGGATGCACTCAAGGCGGTGGAGCCGGTGATGGTGCCGTTCCGCCCGAAAGCCGCGAATCATCCCGGAAGCACAATTGAGATGAAGGGGGCGCGGCATCCGCTGCTGTCTGGCAATGTCGTGCCGATTGATGTCGAATACGATGAAGACACGTGGGTGCTGGTCATCACCGGGCCGAACACCGGCGGCAAGACTGTCTCGCTGAAAACCGTCGGCCTGATGACACTCATGGCACAGTGCGGTCTGCATCTGCCGTGTGAAGAAGGCAAGCTCTCGGTATTCGAAGGCGTATTCGCGGATATCGGGGACGAACAGAGCATCGAGCAATCGCTGAGTACCTTCTCGTCACATATGACCAACCTGATCAAAATCCTTGAGGAATGCGATACCCATAGTCTCGTGATTCTCGATGAAGTGGGCGCGGGGACTGATCCGGCGGAAGGTTCGGCGCTGGCACGTGCCATCCTGACCTATCTGCTGGAACGTGGTGTGACCACGATGGTCACGACGCATCATCCTGAACTCAAGATCTACAGTGTCGAGACGCCGGGTGTGCGGAATGCGAGTGTCGAATTCGATCTCGAAACGCTGGCCCCGACCTATCGCCTGATCGTCGGCCTGCCGGGGCGCTCGAATGCGCTGGCGATTGCCAAACGGCTGGGCTTAAAGCAGGAAATCATTGACTCCGCCCGTGGTATGGTGGCGATGGAAGATCTGATCGCCGATGATCTGCTGGATGAAATCCACCGCACCCGTGAAGCGCTGCGCCGTCAGAATGCCGAAGCGGAAGACATCCGGCATGAGATTGAAAACGAGCGGGATGAGCTTCAGGCGCGGCTCGACAAAATCGAAGACGAACGGCGCGATGTGATCAACGCGGCCCGCCGCAATATGGAAGCCGAAATGGAAGAGATGCGCAGGGACATCCGCCGCCTGCGGAATGAACTGCGCACGGCTGGTCTTCCGCTTGAAAATCTTCGCGCCGTACAGGAAGCCGCTGACCGGATCGCGAATGCGACACGTCAGCCGGTGGAAGATCTGTCAGAGAAGCAGGATCGCCGTGACGAGTGGAAACCACGCTTAGGTGATAATGTCTGGCTGGAAACGCTGAACGCCGAAGGGATCGTCACCGAACTGGACGCGACCGACGCCGTGGTACAGGTCGGATCGCTGCGGGTGCGTGCTGGCCTGCACGAACTTCAAAAGCGCAAAAAGAGCGAAAAGCGCACCCGTGAACGTGGACACGTCCGCCAGTACGAGCCGGTTGCGACCGGCATCACACGCAGGAAATCCCCCGGCATGGAACTGGATCTGCGCGGCCAGCGTGTTGAAGAATCCCTTGAACAGCTTGAAACCTATATCGACGCGGCCTATACTGCTGGCCTGCCGTTTGGGCGGATTATTCACGGCAAGGGCACTGGTGCGCTGCGTAAGGCCGTCCGGGAATATGTCGAAAGCCATGCGCTGATCTCGAAGGTCGAGACCGGGCATCCGAATGAAGGCGGTGATGGCGTGACGGTGATCCACATGGTGCCGATCACCTGACGGATCATGCCTCTATGATCGCGGAAGTGCAAAATCCAGGCAGCGGGATGATCTCTCGCTGCTTTTTTGTCCGTTTTTGTTACAGACCGGCGGATTTCGTTACAGATCTCAATGAACTGCCGCTTTGCATTTCAGCAAACAGCCCATAATATAAGGTCTGACTGATTGTTACTGTACGCATTGATTATGAACATATGCTTCGCACGCTGCTTTCCATTCTGCTAGGACTTATCATTGGAATTGCACTGGGTTTATACCTGGGGTGGGTGCAGTTCCCGGTTGAATATATCAACAGCCCCGCCAGCCTTCTGGCCCAACAGTACAAGGATGAGTACACGGTGATGATCGCCAGGGGCTTTCAGGCGGACCGTGACTCCCTGGGGGCGATCCAGCGGCTGAATGTGCTTGGCGTGGACAATGTCCCCGATTATGTACAGCGCACCGCCGAGCGCTTTATCACCAATTCCCGCGAGATTCAGTCGATCCGTCATCTGATCGCGCTCTCCGAAGGGCTTGGGCGGACATCCCCATTGTTTGACCAGTACCGTGCGGTTGAAGTGCCGGGTTCATCACAGCCATGACCGATTCACTTCAGCCAGGTCAGCCCACAAACCAGCAGGATCGGCAGCGTCGGCGGCGCAGCCGGTATGAGCGTCCGCGTCGTTCGTTCTCTTGGATCGGGCTGTTTTTCGGTATCCTGCTCGGCATTGGCGGCGGTGTCTTCTTCGCATGGAATATCGCCCCGGCGGAAGAATTCGATACCGAGCCGTGGCAGCTTAACCGCGCTGATCAGGCCAATTACGCGATTGCAGCGGTGCTGGCGTATGCTTATGACGGTGATCTGGGCCTTGCGATCCGCCAGTTGAACACGTTGAGACCGTCCGTCGATCCGATCCAGTTCGTGGCGGACATCACATGTGATCTGGCGCGCAGCGGCTACGTCAGCAGTAACAGCGGCCTGAATGCGATCCGCACTGCCATGCGCTTTTATCAGCTTCAAGGGCGGACAGGCTGCGCGGATGAACTGATTCCCGCGATACAGGAACCGATTGAGACGGAAGAGGTACAGATCGCACCGCCGCCGACACTGCCGCCGCCACCGACCAAAACACCGACTCCAGTGGTGACGATTGAAGCGACCGAGACGCCCTCTGTCTCGCTGGTGGGGCAGACACAACAGCCGCAGACGGGCTTCCAGATTGTGCGGCTGGAGCCGTTCTGTGACCCGCTGTTTTCAGGCGTGATTGAAGTCTACGTTCAGAATAATGCCGGCGGACCGATACCGGGCCAGCGGGTGCGCGTGCAGTGGGATACCGGCTCCAGCGTCTTCTTCACCGGGCTGAACACACTGCGCGGTCTGGATTATGCCGACTTCGCGATGGAAGCCGGTAAGCAGTATGTGATCGATATGCCCGGTCAATCTGATCCGTCCACCACGCCAATTATCGCCGACTCGTGTGAAGCTGCTTCCGGCGCTGCGCTGCGCTCATATCGTGTGGTGTTCCGCCCACTGTTTTAGAACCTCACCCCTCAAATTCTGGCGGTGCGCCAGACATGCAGATCCTATCCGCTGTTGATCTGCTGATGCGCCCTGATGCTATTGGCTGAGGGTGCTGGCTGCGCGAGTGGACGTGAAGCGCAGTTCTGCGGCGGATTCGGTGCGCGGCGCTGCCCACAGCAGATAACGCTGGCCGGTTGAGTCCCCGTACAGCGCTGGCAGGCCGATCAGCGGCGCGTCCAGTGTGATGACCGGCTCAAAATCGGTGAAGCGCTGACCATCCCATGTGACGATCCCCAGATCATCCCCGATCACTGCCGCAGCAGACAGCAGCGGGCTAAGCGGAGAAGCCGTGAGCCATGTCAGGGTGTGTCGGGTGCCATCGGATAGCTGTGCTTCAGCAACGGTCGGCATTGTCAGGGCCGGTGGATCAAGCTGCGCGGTGCTGAGATAGGTCTGCGCGGTGTGGGTGGGCAGCAGGGTATTCCAGATCAGCACGAACTGATCCCCCATCGGGATGACGTTAAAATCAACCCGCAGTTCCCCCGGCTGCATGACAACACCGGAACCCAGTGCGCGGATGTCACCCAGTGCGCCAGCTTCAAGCTGTGCCGCGTAAACAATCTGCGTGACCGGCTGTATCCAGAACAGCAGCATGTGACCATCTGCACCGCGTACCAGCACCGGATCATCGGCATCAGTGGTCAGCAGTGCTGCGGGTTGGGGACGTCCGAAGGCGTCGATCTGCTGCGCGAAAAGGCGGCTTTCAAGTGTGTTGCCGGTACTCCAGACGATCCACAGGCCACCGCTCTCCGATGGCAGGGCGGTGTACTGATGGGTTGCCTGATCAGTAATGCGCTGCGGCCCACGTACCAGGGTGTGCGGTTCGGTAAAAACGGCAGAATAGAGCCGGTACGTCTCGGTCGCGCTGTCTTCATCCAGATACAGAAGCATGGCGCTGTTTTCGGCGGCAGGCCATGCGCTGAGGTCATGCGGCGCGAACGGGTCCAGCGGCAGGGCGGCGGCGGCGGTCATCCCGCCTGCGGCCAGATGGCGCACATCCTGATGCACACCGGCGGCATCTGAAGCCAGCCATGCGAATGCAAAACGATCACCGAGAAAGGCAAAGGCGGGGGCATCGAGCTGCGGGGCATAAGCCACGGTATAGACCGGCCCCCATGCTGACTGCGGCAGCGGTGTGGGGGTTGGCGCAGGTGTGGGCGCGGGTGTGCAGGCGGATGCGGTGCAGACAGCCGCTGCGATCAGCATGATGAGGGTGATGTGCTGCCACAAGCGCATGATGTGTCGTCTAGGCCTGCGTGAGGGCGACCAGATCATCCGGCCCTGAATAGCGGATCGACTGCGGCGCGTAGAAGGCGATATTGCGGACGATGTACTGCGCGACATTCCATGTCACGTTGGAAAAAACGATTTCCTGATTGCCGTAGTAAATACCGACATGATAGCGTTCGCCGCCCACCACCAGATTTTTAACCAGCCAGCCCGCTGGCCCGGCAGCTCTGGCGGCCTTGGCGACTTCCACTTCTTCGATCAACTGCCACGGCAGCGCCTGCCCATGTGCGACCAGTTCCGCACCGTAAGCGTCGAAATGATCCGCCAGATAGAGCTTTTCGGCATCACTCATCTGATCAGTGTTGGGATGATAGTTAATGCGCTCAAGATAGGGCATAACGTGTCTCAATCTGCTTTATGTGTCGGATAGTATCCGGCCTTTTTAACTTTGACATAAGTCGGGACAATCCCGCCCCTACACGCCACGCAGCGTCGGTTGATGCGATCAGTCAGCATCTTCGGTTTCGCCGCCGACGTCGCCGGTTCCACCCGGCACACTGTCTGTAGAACCACCGCCCGCAGGATCAGGCACGACTTCGACCACGATCGTGGTTTCCTGTCCGGCGATGCCGGTGGGACGGTAGGCGACTGCGGTCAGGCTGTGAAAACCGACACCTTCCGCCAGCCAGTTCATCGTCACGCGATAGATATTCTCGTTTCCACTTTCGGTTTCGCCCGTCTGAAGCACATTGCCATCGACGATGAACTCCACTCTGGCGATGCCTGATGTTTCATCCTGTGCGACGATGTCCACGTCCAGCAGCGCACCTTCGATCACCGTCGCCTGATTGGGCGGAGAGAGAAACTCGACATGGGGCAGGTCGGGCGTCGGCGCTGGCGTGGTCTCCTGCGTCGGGACGAGATTACAGGCCGAGAGCATCCCGACGAGCAGTGTGATGATGACACTCGCGTATAGTCCGACCGGATGTATGTTACGGTGGTTCAGGTTTAGCAGTCGGCGCATGCGAAATGTTTTCCGGACTCTTCAATGCCGATCCACTGGTCAAAGGGGAAGTGCCACTCGCGGTCGGTTTCATCATCAGCCACGCGCACATCCACCACGTACCAGCCGGAATCCACGCTGCCATCATGCCCGACACAGCAGCGGGTGAGTTCCCCCAGATCCGGGACTTCCAGGATGAATTTATCGACGCTGTCCGCTTCAAAGGCGAAGATGTCTTTGGCTGGCAGGTGAATCGACTCGGTCTTGCCTTCAGTCCCGTAAAGCTGGATAAACACATTGGAGTCGGTGCCAGCCAGCGCTTCGCCGCCAGTATGAATCCAGATGGTGTAGGTATTGAGTTTCACAATCGCTGATCCTGAACTCGGTGAACGATGATCGGGTATTTGATCCTGTCGGTTGATTATCGTGACAACCTGACGCGGATGCAAGCGACAGATGTGTCCTTCGGTTTATCTATAATGGCTGATCCGGCTGGTCATTAAAAGCATCGGTGCCAATCGGCAGGCCTTCCAGTGCCATGATCTTCAGGGCATTGGTGGTCGGGCTGGGGCCGTGATGCAGCCGGTAATCGAAGTGCATCCGGCCATTGCGGATGTCTTCCCGAAAGTGCAGATTGCTGACCTGTTCCAGTTCGTCGGCAAGCTGTGTGAGTTCGAGATCATGGGTGGAGATCAGGCCGAGTCCATCATGCTGTGTCAGGGCGCGGATGTATTCGCGGCTTCCGATCAGGCGTTCGCGGTTGTTAGTCCCCCTGAAGATCTCGTCGATCAGGAAGAAGACCGGCGGAAGCCCTTCATCGGTGCTGATGATGGCATCCAGCAGGGCGCGGAGCCGCCGCACTTCGGCATAGAAATATGAGATGCCGTCAATCACGGAGTCACTGACGCGGATGCAGGTAAAGAGGCGAAAGATTCCGGTGTGCAGGGTGTCGGCTGCAACTACGCCACCCGCATAGGTCAGGCAGAGATTGACGCCGATGGTCCGCAGAAATGAGCTTTTGCCGGACATATTCGAGCCGGTGATGATGACCACGCTGCCGAGTCCGGCATGTGTAAAGTCATTGGCGACTCGTGCCTCATGCGGGATAAGTGGGTGGCCGATCTGCTGGGTATCGATGCGGGTTTCGCGGTCGATGTACGGGAAGGTATACGCCGGATTGAGCCATGCGAAGGCGGCCAGCGCGTTCAGGGCTTCGATCTCGTAGAAGGTCTCTAACCAGTCTGGCAGGATGGTGCCGAGTTCGCGCACCCGGCGTTGCAGCAGGAAGGCGAACAGGACATCCCACGGCAGCAGGGTATTGACCCACAGCCACAGCACCGGATTGCGGCTGAAGCTCATGGCGGAGACAATCCACTTCACGCGCTGAAACTGGCCTGACGGTCGGCGGACACTGTCCCGGAAGGGCTGACAGAGCGCGGCTAGTGGGCTGTCCGGCACATACGAATAAGATTCAAGTGACTCGAAGGCCGCCGCCATCCGTTCGAGTTCCGATTGCAGGGCAAGGCTGCGGCTGAACAGATCACCCATACCGCGCAGCGACAGCAGCATCAGCATCCAGTAGGCGACGACCGAGATGATCCAGTACTGCGGCAGGATATCCAGGGCATCCAATGCGAACAGCACCAGATTGAGCGCGGCCAGCCCGAGCAGCAGCACGACCTGCCAGCCCTGCACCTGTCCGCCGGACAGATGGCGCAGCCAGTTCAGGATGGCGTCACCATCCCAGCGCGGGTTTGCACCACGCCGGTGCAGATTGGGTTCACGCATTGCCAGCGCCAGCCGGTCACGGAAGCCAGTCAGGGGGATCAGTTCGCGCACCAGCGCCTGCCGCCGGAGAATCGACGGTATATCTGGCAAAGTTTGCAGCAGCCAATCGGATAAACGTCGGCTGCCGCCCACGGAGCCGGTGGTATCGAGCAGGCGGTACAGCGAATAATCGCCGAGAATGTCCAGATCATAAGCGAAGGGATGTATCGCCTCAACCGGAATCGTCACCTCATCTGGCAGGGCGTTCCAGTGAAGCTGGAGCCGCGCCAGCGCTTCGTATTTCATGCGCTGCCAGATCGCCAGCCGATCTGCTGTACGCTGGACGCGCCGGTGGAAGACCACCAGCACACCGAAAATGACGACTGCCGTGATGAGGGCCAATGTCCCGGTGGTGTTGGAGATGCTGTAGGCGATGAAGGTAGCAAAGAAGCCAGCGATAAAGGTCAGCAGACGCCAGCGGGTGAGATTCGAGCTGCGCTGAAGGATTTCATCGCGGCGGATGCTTAGGCGGGTGATCTGCCGCTGATGGGCATGGATTAACGTCTGACGGGTTCTCAAGAGATGTTCCTGAATCGGGTGCGGACTGCTAGCGGATATGATAACCAGCATTATCTTAGCGCCAATCGGAGCTGCACTCTACCGTAAAACTCCAATTTGGGTGATAATATTTCCCATGCCCTGTTTGTCAGGATTATAGGAGGTGCCAGCGTGGTCGTGAGTAAGGTTATGCTCACACCGCGTGTTATTGCCAGCCTGATACGGCTTGATTGAAAAGACAAGCCTGAACTCTGGTTTTTTCTTTCATCACCCTGTCAGCTCAACACAAACGTGGAGATACTCAATGGCGTTTGAGGCAGTAAACGCGAAAGTCAATATCCCGGAACTCGAGCAGGATGTACTCGATTTCTGGCGTCGTAACAAGATCTTCGAACGCTCGGTGAATGAGCGCGAAGGTCGCCCTCTGTATGTGACCTATGAAGGCCCGCCGACGGTGAATGGCCGTCCCGCGCTGCATCATGTGCTGGCGCGTGCTTTCAAGGATATGTATCCGCGCTATAAAACCATGCGCGGCTATTACTGCCTGCGTAAGGGTGGGTGGGATACACACGGTCTGCCGGTCGAAATCGCGCTTGAAAAGGAACTCAATCTGCCGGATAAGCATGCGATTGAGACCTACGGTGTGGCAGAATTCAACGATAAAGCCCGTGCCAGTGTGCTGCGTAATATCACTGACTGGGAAAAGTTCACCGAACGTATGGCGTACTGGACTGATCTGGATAACGCCTATGTGACCTTCACCAATGATTACATCGAGAGCGTCTGGTGGATTCTGAAGCAGCTTTCCGACAAGGACCTGATTTACAAAGGGTTCAAGGTTGTGCCGTTCTGCACCCGCTGCGGGACTCCGTTAAGCAGCCATGAAGTCTCACTTGGATATGAGGAAGTCACCGATCCGAGTGTGTACGTGCGCTTCCCACTGCGGGATAAGCCCGGCGTTTACTTCCTTGCGTGGACGACGACTCCATGGACACTGCCCGGTAACGTCGCGCTGGCAGTGGGCGCAGATATTGATTATGTTCAGGTCGAAGGCCCGACACTGCACGGCGAAGGCACTGAACAGTTGATTCTGGCCGAATCCGCCGTCGAACGTGCGCTGGAAAACCCGGAAAGTTATACGGTGGTGAAGCGCTTCAAGGGCAAGGATCTGGCGGGGATGCACTATAACCCGCTGTACACCTTCATGCCGGTTGAAGAAGATCACGCCTATCTCGTCACCGGTGATTTCGTCAGCACGGAAGATGGTACCGGGATCGTGCATATCGCCCCGGCATTCGGCGCTGATGACCTTGAGGTTGGGAAGAAGTACGGCCTGCCGGTGCTGCGTACCGTGCATCAGAACGGGACCTTCATCGACGCGGTGACCAAGTTCCGTGGGATGTGGTTCAAGGATGCCGATCCTGAAATCGTGCGTGATCTGCGTGAGCGCGGCCTGCTGTATAAGTCCCGTAAATATACGCATAATTATCCGCACTGCTGGCGTGACAATACACCGCTGATGTATCTGGCGCGTGATTCGTGGTTTATCGAGACGACGAAGAAGCGCGACGAGATGATCAAACTCAACCAGACGATCAACTGGGTTCCCGGTCATGTCCGTGATGGCCGCTTCGGGAACTGGCTCGATGAACTCAAGGACTGGGCACTGGGACGTGAACGCTACTGGGGGACGCCGCTGCCGATCTGGGTGGATGATGTCACCGGCGAAACAATCACCATCGGCAGCGTGGCCGAATTGAGCGAACTGGCTGGCCGTGAGTTGTCAGATCTTGATCTGCACCGCCCGCATGTCGATCAGATCACCTTCCCGAATCCGAAGGGGACCGGCGGGACCATGCGCCGCGTGCCGGATGTGATCGATGTGTGGTTTGACAGCGGCTCGATGCCGGTCGCGCAGTGGGGCTACCCGCGCCACAATCAGGAGATGTTCGAAGCCCAGTATCCGGCGGATTATATCTGCGAAGCGGTGGATCAGACACGCGGCTGGTTCTATACGCTGCATTCGATCAGCACCATGCTGTTTGACAGTGTGGCCTTTAAGAATGTCGTCTGTCTGGGGCTGATTCTCGACGCCAACGGCGAGAAGATGTCCAAGAGCAAGGGCAATATCATCGACCCGTATGATGTGATGAACACACACGGGGCCGATGCCATGCGCTGGTATATGTATACCGCTTCACAGCCCGGTGACTCCCGCCGTTTCTCGATGGATCTGGTTGGAGATGTGGTCAAGAAGTTCTGGTCCACATTGTGGAATACCTACAGCTTCTTCGTGACGTATGCCAATCTCGACGGCTGGACACCGGAACTCGAAGCGCCAGCGGTAGAAGACCGTGATGTGCTGGATCAGTGGGCGCTGGCAGAACTGCACAACCTGATCGGTAAGGTGACGGACGCCTATGATCGCTATGATGCGCCGGGATCGACGCGCCCGGTGCAGGCCTTTGTCGAACAGCTTAGCAACTGGTACGTCCGGTTGAGCCGCCGCCGCTTCTGGAAGGGTGAGAACGATGCCGACAAGTTCGGCGCGTATGCCACCCTCTACGAATGTCTGCTGACGGTTTCGAAGCTGATCGCGCCCGCTATGCCGATGGTGAGTGATCAGTTGTACCGTGGGCTGACCGTGGGCATTGACAGGAATGCGGCGGAGAGCGTGCATCTGGCGGACTGGCCGGAAGTCAACGAAGCGTTTGTCAATCAGCGTCTGCTGGATGAAATGGACGTCGTTCAGAAGCTGGTCAGCCTTGGACGTGCCGCACGTGAAAATGCTGAACTCGGTGTGCGTCAGCCGCTGGCGGCGGCCCAATTCGTCACCCGTGAGAAATGGGAAGCCGACGCACTGACGAAACTCGCGGAACTGGTCCAGACAGAGCTGAATGTCAAGGAGATCATCGCGCTGAAGGATGCCGATGAGGTCGTCACGTTCAGCCTGAACCCGATCCCGCGCCTGCTGGGTAAGAAATTCGGGCAGAATTTCCCGAAGGTGCAGCAGGCGCTGCGCGAAGGCGATCCAAAGCAGGTGCGCACATGGGCACAGGCGCTGCGTAGTGGCGAGAATATCACCGTTGAGGTCGAAGGCACGACTTATGAAGCGACACCTGAAGAGGTCGAAGTGCTTCAGGGCGCGGCGGAAGGCTTCGCAGTCGCCGAAGAATCCGGTTATCTGGCGGCGCTGGATACCACGCTGACCGAAAGCCTGCTTCGGGAAGGGCTGGCGCGTGAGGTTGTTCGCCGTATTCAGAGCACGCGTAAGGATGCGTCTTTCGAGATCGAAGACAAGATCGACATCGTCTACAGCGCCAGTGAGAAGCTCGATGCGGCGATCCGCCAGTTTGCCGATTACATCCGTGAGGAAACGCTCGGTGTGTCGCTGACAGAAGGCGAAGCGAAGAACGGTTTCTTCCGGGCAGAATTCGCGCCGCATGATGATCCAAAGCTGGATACCTCAATCCGTGGTGAACGGCTGACGATCGGCGTTAAGCAGGTGAAGCAGACCAAGTAGTTTACCTCACCCCTGAGAAACTGCGTTTCTCCATCCCCTCTCCGCCCGGAGAGGGGACTTATCTCTCCTTCGCCATGCGCGATGTAGGGCGGGAATCTTCCCACACCGGTAGCGCCTTTCTAGGCTGGGGCGCAATATATTGCGCCCTTACATCATTCTTCCCTGTTTATATTCCTCTGAATGTTGGGAAACCGTCTATACAAAAGTGCCAAAGATAAAGCAGGGCGATTTGTACATCACCCTGCTTTATTTTTATCCCGCTGCTGGCAAATTAGTTATAATCAACAATGGGCAATTCGTGCATTTAGGAAATATGTCTAAAACATCTTCTCTCGAAGTCTTTTAAAATAACCGGATAGACGCATTCAGTTTCACGACTGTCTGTTTGTGACAATCAGACCGTCCGAATGAGACGGAATTGGGAAAAGATGACCGAGAACAACGCGGTATCACTACAATCTGTACTTCAGTTTGCAACGCCTATTGATACCCTGCTGGTCGTAGGGTCGGCGGATATTCAGGTCAACTGGTGTCTGACCGTCCGCGCACAGCCCCCCGCTTTCCCCGATATTTATGGTGGTGAACTGGCACTGGTTTCACTTGATCTGCTGCGAAATTATGACAGCCGGATCACCCTGACCGATGTGATCAACGGCCTGTCGCAGGCCGGGATCAGCGCGATTGCCGTGCGCGAAGACATCCCACCGGCGGCGATTGAAGCTGCCCAGCAGCAGGGGATCGGCCTGCTGCGCCTGCCAGACAGCAGTCATCTGCCGAACGTGGAACGCGCCGTCAACAAGCTGATTGCCAATCAGGAAGCGCAGTTCACGCAGCGCGCCATCGAGATCCAGCGGCAGCTTACACGGCTGGCGGCGGAAAATCGCGATCTCTCCGGCCTGTTACAGGTGATCGCCGGGGCGACTGCCAAGCCGGTGGTCGTGCATGATGATGCCGGTGTGCTGCTGGCACAGATGTATCCTAATAGTATGCGCCGTGCGGGGAGTAATGGGCGCGGTGGCGGAGTCAGCCTGCCATACAGCGCATTTCAGAGCTGGCTGAACCGCGAAGCGCCGACCGTGCAGGGGGCGATTGTCCCCAGCCCGATTGGACAGACGACGCTGCTGAAAGTGGAGAAGCGGATCGCCGGGTATCTGACACTGGTTGGAAATCAGGCGGAACTTAGTGAATTTGACCAACTGGTGCTGACCTACGGCGCCGATGTGTGCGCGATTGAACTGGCGAAATCCCGTGCGATTGCATCCGCAGTTGAGCAGGCCCGTGGGGACTGGATTCAGATGTGGCTAAGCGGCACCCCCACTGATGATGATCTGCTGATGACACGCGCCCAGCAGAGCGGTTTTTCACCGCATACGCCGTATCTGGCAGCCGTTTATCGGGCGACAACCCGCGCCGGGACATCACTGCCGCTGGAGTCGCTGTTATCGTTTGTGCGGGATGATATGGTGCGGCGTCAGATCGACGGGGCGGTGGGGCAGTATGTCGATGTGATGGTGGTGCTGTATCCGGTTGAAAGTGAAAGCCGTGTGGACCGCCTGCGTGAACTGATTGAGGAGACGCGGACACAGCTTTCAGGCCGTTCTCCATCCGGGCTGGTGATGGCCGGTGTGAGCCGTCCGGTGCAGGAACTGCACTCGCTGCGTGAGGCCTATCGTGAAGCCAAGGATGCGCTTAGCATCGCGCAGGAACTGGGCGAACACGAGACGACGACTTTTTACGGGGATCTGAAGTTGTACCAGTTCCTGCTTTCGCTGAAGGAGCGCAGTCTGGAACCGCTGCGCCGCTTTTATGAAGAGACACTTGACCCGCTGGTGGAACATGACGAGCGCAAACAGGGGGATCTGCTGCGGACGCTGAATGGATTTTTCGAAGCGAACGGCAATCTGGCGAAGGCGGCGACCGATCTGGCGGTGCATCGTAATACGCTGGTGTACCGGCTGGATCAGATCAGCAAGCTGACGGGCATGAATCTGGATGATGCCGATAACCGGCTGATTCTCCATCTGGCGCTGAAAGTGCAGCGTGTGCTGGCGACCATGCCACTATAAGCGCTTCAGCCGGCGACCTGACCTCTGCTTGAGGGTTTGATGATAGTTTGGGGTATCCCTGCTGGCGTTAATGCGCATTTCACGGCCATTCGTTAAAATCGCCACGGAGCATTATGAGAGATCCACGCTCCGGTGATGTGCGCTACAGCACATTGATCAACCGAATGGCGACAGGGCAAATCCATGGCGGCAGTGACGATTGAGGTATACCGACAGCGCATCGCAGAATGGAGCGAACGGCTCCGCACGCATTTATTACAGCTTCATGGCGCATCGGCCACGAATGAGCACGGGCTTGCGACGACAGGGGCGCTGGTGGCGGAAGTGGTGCGCGAACTGGAACAGATGCAGCGTTCGGTAATGGTCGAAATCGACCTGCTGAACCAGCGCTATCAGCATGAGATCAGCACCGCTTCTTTCTGGCGGCGTCCCTTTTTACAGCGCAAACAGGCTTCCGAAGAAGCCCCGTATCGCGAAGTCATCCTGCTGATTGAACGCGTCCTGCTGGCGGCTGGCAGCATCACCGAGACGGTCTCGACCTTATCGGCTTTCACCGCACCACAGACCACCGCCGCTGATTCGCTGCCTGTATCCGAAGAACAGACTACAGTCGAAGCACTCGAAGCAGCAGCAGCCGACGAAGCCACATCTGAATCTGAAACCGTCAGTGACTCCGAACCACGGGCTGAAGATATGCCGCCGGATGATGATAACAACGACACTGAACAGGCGATGCCGGGATTGCCCCCGGATGAACAATTGCTGCATGAACCGCCTCTGCATGAGCCGTCGCTGCATGAACCGGCTGTACTTGAGCAGCGGCTGCGTGAACTGGCACTCCACTGGAAATGGCGTCTGGATACCGCACGGGATCTGCTGGACTCGTCTGATCTGTCATTGGAGCGGATTGCGTATATCCGTGGCATCCAGACGACGGCATGGAATATCCTTCAGGATCTCTCCGAACTGCTGGATGATGATTCGTTTATCGGGTGATCGAGCAGTCAATCCAACGGCTGATTGTGCGGCTGCTTGAGAGGCGCAGATCTTAATTTGATATAAACGGGAAGTACGGGTATGCTATTCAATATATCCCAAATTATCCCAAGTTTATGAGTCATGGCGTGGCGTCTCCACCTTACGAATCAGAGCATACAGCAGTTGGATATCCTTGACGGCACGGCGGAAAAATCACCGCTGCTGGCTGCATGGTGGCGCCGTGATCGTGTAACCTATTATGACCTTCAGCGCGGGACGCTGGTCGCCGATGAGGTCATCAAGTTCCCCGATGTGGATGACCGTAACACGCTGGCATGGCATGAGTTCATCCAGTCACTGCACGCCCCGAATGACGCACCACTGCCGAAGATCCACACCACCTTTGAGACGATCTACCGGTCACAGTCCGGCGAGATGACGTTATATCAGTCTGGCCCGGCGGAAATCTATGCTCATCTGACCTATGGAAGCGATGAGGTCCGGCTGGATGTGCGCGGTACCAAGGTGCTGACGCGGCTGGCACTTGACCCTGAGGGTGAATATGTCGCCGGACTGGATAATAAAGGCAAGCTGCACCTGTATCGCGGTGAAAAACGGCTTGGGATGTATGCGCTTCAGCTCAATATGGTGGACGGTTTGCGGTCGTCACTGGCGATAGCGCGCAAGGCGTCTCCGATCTTTGCCAGTGATGGCCGCAGTATTGTCAAAGTCGAGGCAAACGGCAGCGTCGTGCAGCGGATTGCCACCCATTTTGACATCGGCAGCCTGATCTGTTCCCCGGATGGTCAGTGGATCGCCGTGACCGACCTTGAGTCAGGCGTCGTGCGGGTGTATTCCGGAACGGATCTCAGCCTGTGTTATCAGCGTTTCGCGATTGACCTGATTGCCAATGCTCGCCAGCTTCAGCTTCTGGCCGATCTTCCGCCGGTAGCCGTCGCCCCGAATGCGCTGGCGATTGCCGATGATGGGACGCTGGCGCTGGCGCTTTCCGGCATCCTGTGTGTGACTTCACTGGATGAGATGATCCAGATTCAGCCGAGCAAAGCCGAGCGGCAGAGCCTCTGATGGTCAGGGGCATGCAGTGGCGGGAAGCATGCCGCTCTATGGCATGCACTACAGTTCGCTGCAATCCCACATGAAACCGCACCGGTCACAGCGGACCTTGCAGGCGCGGCGGTAGGTTGGCGCGTCACAGTTGGGGCAGACGGTGGACAGCGTGTAATTCGGCAGCGGGGCCGTGATCTGTACCGGAGATGGTCGGGCATTGACCTCTGACGATGTGGGGCTGTCCGGCGTAGATTGTGCGGGGGGTAAAGGCTTCATCCGCATTCCTCGACCTGTATCATGGCGATATAAATCAAGACAGGCGCTGTGCATCGAAGGGTATCGAAGGACAGCGCCTGTAGTGCGAGAGGCGACGGTGGGAATCGAACCCACGATCAAGGTTTTGCAGACCTGTGCATTACCACTTTGCTACGTCGCCAGGTAGTGTTGCATTATAGCTTCAGGCTGGCGTGCTGACAAGGTGCGTTTATGCTGTAGATGACATTTTCTCCAGTCTTTCTGCAATCTGCTGTACGGCGATCTCTGCTTCAACACTGAAGTTATACATCGCGCCGCGTCCCTGATAGAACACGCCGACCAGATACAGGCCTGGATAGCCCTGCACTTCGCGTCCGTTAGGGTGCTGGGAAAGATCCCGCGCCGGCCAATCGTAATCATCGCGTTCGCCATCATAATCGAAATACTGATACAGTACCGGGTGATAACCCGTCGCCATAATCACCGCATCCACCACGTGACGGCTGCCATCGTTCAATACAACGGCATCCCGCTCGAAGTGATGCAGGCCGTCCACGCACTGCACATGCCCGGCCCGGACGGAGTGGATGAGTTCTGCGCCACGGGTAGAAGCAGCACCGCTGGATTCGGTCTCCTTCGGTGTCCTGATGCCGAGTGCTTCCAGATTATTGATTTTGAGGCTCTCAATCCAGCCGATGAGCGGCCTGCCGATGAAATCCGGCAGGGCGTCGGCAATCAGCATCCAGATGTGTTTGGGCAGCCCCAACGGATAGCGCGGCCTCAGGATGACGCCAGTACGCATCGAGAGCAGGGCAGGCTTATCTGGTGCATTGTGCGCACCGATTTCTACCGCGATATCCAGCCCGCTGGGGCCGTTGCCGACGATCATCACGCGCTGACTGCTGAAGGGTTCCGGGCCGGAGTAATCGCGGGCATGGATGACCTGCCCTGCGAATTCCTCTATCCCCTCAAATGCCGGTGTATAGGGTTGATTGAAGCGTCCAGTGGCCGAAATCACCGCTGCATACCATGCGCTGCCGTGATTGGTGATGACGCGCCAGCCGTCGCCTTCAGGACAGATCCGTTTGACCTCAACACCGAGTTCGATGTTCAGATTTTCGCGTTTTGCGTACTCTACAAGGTAGCTGTGATATTCCTTGCCTGTAGGGAAAATCCCCCAGCGCCACGGGAAGCGCTTTCCGGGCATGTGTGAGAAGAAGCGCGTCGTGTTCAGGCGCAGTGAGGGATACAGGCTGTCCCATGTCGCGCTGACGACGGATGCCCGATCGATCACTTTATATGAGATCCCGCGCCTTTTCAGAGCATAGGCACTGGCAATCCCTGCCGGACCTGCTCCGATAATCAGAACCTGTTCTGTCATTGTGATTGTCTTTTGCTAATCGTGCTTGTTGAACGTTCGCTGTCCGTCTTTCATCGCCTGCCGGTCT